>NZ_CP159332.1:0-300703 GCF_045057105.1 Maribacter sp. LLG6340-A2
ATGAGTGTTACTGCTAATTCCGTATGGAAAAATTGTTTGGTGTTTATTAAGGATAATATCCAACCGCAGGCATTCAAAACATGGTTTGAACCTATTAAACCAATCAAGTTAACAGAGAACGCATTAAGCATTCAAGTTCCCAGTAAATTCTTTTACGAATGGCTTGAAGAACATTATGTAAAACTTTTAAAAGTTGCATTGACAAAAGAGTTGGGCGAAAGTGCCAAGTTGGTCTACATCATTCGAATGGAGAACACCTATGGCAACAAAGAACCGTTCACTGAAAAAATACCAAGTTCAAACAGGGGCGCCATGGCCGCACAGGAAATGGACGTACCCATTAAATCTAAAAATCCAGAATTACGAAATCCGTTCGTAATTCCAGGAATTAGAAATATTAAAATAGAATCTCAGTTAAACCCCAATTATAATTTTGATAATTTTTTGGAAGGAGATTCCAACAGATTGGCCAGATCAGCCGGTATGGCCGTAGCCAATAAACCTGGAGGAACATCTTTTAATCCTCTATTGGTATTTGGTGGTGTTGGTCTTGGCAAAACACATTTGGCACATGCCATTGGTGTCGAAATAAAGGACAAATATCCAGAACGCACCGTTCTTTATATTTCTGCCGAAAAATTTACGCAGCAGTATATAGAATCCGTAAAGAAAAATACACGTAACGACTTTATACATTTTTACCAGTTAATTGACGTACTCATTATTGATGACGTACAGTTTTTATCCGGTAAATCTGGTACACAAGACGTATTTTTCCACATATTTAACCACTTGCATCAAAACGGTAAACAGGTCATCCTTACCTCTGACAAGGCACCCGTTGACATGCAGGATATAGAACAGCGATTGCTTTCAAGATTTAAATGGGGCCTTTCCGCAGAATTACAGAGTCCGGATTACGAAACAAGGATATCCATTTTAAAGAATAAACTGTATAGAGACGGTGTTGAAATTCCTGAAGATATTATTGACTATGTTGCAAAACATATTAAAACAAATATTAGGGAATTAGAAGGGGCCATAATATCATTGATCGCACAATCTACCTTAAACAAGAGAGAAGTTACTATAGAACTTGCCCAACAGGTAGTAGAAAAGTTTGTAAAGAATACCAAAAGAGAGGTCTCTATAGATTACATTCAAAAAGTTGTATCCGATTATTTTGAAATGGATGTTGCCACCCTTCAATCCAAAACCAGAAAAAGACATATTGTCCAAGCAAGACAACTTGCCATGTTCTTTGCCAAAAAATTCACCAAGGCTTCACTTGCTAGCATTGGCTCACAAATTGGTAAAAGGGATCATGCAACCGTACTCCACGCCTGCAAAACCGTGGATAATCTTGCTGAAACCGACAAACAGTTCAGGAAGTATATTGACGACCTAACCAAAAAATTCTCTTAATACCCCTACCCCATGAATGTGTTGATGGTTTGCCTAGGAAATATCTGTAGGTCCCCATTGGCCGAAGGCATTCTTAAAAATAAAGTAAACGGTTTTAAAATAAAGGTCGATTCTGCAGGAACTGCGGGATATCATATTGGCAATCCGCCAGATCCACGGTCCGTTAAGGTTGCATTTGACCACGGAATAGATATTAGCACTCAAAGATGCCGAAAGTTTTCAGTTAAAGACTTTGACCGTTTTGACCTTATTTACGCCATGGATAAAAGCAATTATGGCAATATTATAAGCTTAGCCCGCAACCAAAGTGATGCCTCAAAAGTAAAGCTACTATTAAACGAAATAGATGCTAAAGACAGAGAAGTACCTGACCCCTACTATGATTCTAATGACGGATTTGAAACCGTATTTCAAATGATCGACCAAGCTTGTGAAATAATTGCCACCAAAATTAAAAACTAATATGAGCACACAGAACAATGGAAAACTTGGAAGTGTTTATTTGATCCCATCTACCTTAGGAGATATGGCACCACTAGAGGTTTTACCAATTTCCATAAAACAGACCATTGAGCGACTGGACCATTATATTGTTGAAAATGAAAAAACCGCTCGTCATTTCATAAAAAAAATCAGCCCTAGAAAGTCCCAGCCTTCGCTTAAATTATCCTTGTTGAATAAGTTTACGGAACAGCAAGAAATACCAACATTTCTTAACCCCTGTCTAGAAGGCTTTGATGTAGGCATTCTTTCTGAGGCAGGTTGCCCAGGAATTGCCGATCCCGGTGCGGCGGTAGTAAAAATTGCCCATGAAAAAAACATACAGGTAGTTCCGTTGGTAGGACCATCATCCATACTTTTAGCTTTAATGGCCAGCGGAATGAACGGTCAAAATTTTGCATTTAATGGTTATTTGCCCATAGATGGTGCAGAGCGCAAAAGAACCATTAAAACTTTGGAGCGTAAAAGCAAAGAAGAAAAACAATCTCAAATATTCATAGAAACACCCTATCGTAATAACAAAATGCTAGAGGAACTCATAAGAACCTTGGCGCCCAGCACTAGAATTTCAATTGCTGCGGACATTACCCTACCTACGGAATATATAAAAACCAAAACCGCCGTGAATTGGAAAAGAGAAAATGTTGATTTACACAAAAGACCGGCAATCTTTATTATTCAAGCATAAAAAAACCTTGACAAAATAATGCCAAGGTTTCCCATTTTCATATCTACTTTAACTCTTAAATTCTTGGATTTCTTTTTGGCGAGACCATTGAGATATCATAACCAGAAAACTTTTTCATATAATTGGATATACTTGTACCATATCCGTCCTTGATATCCATTCTCCCCTGCGACCTTAGGAAAATCTTTACGTTACCTGGTCCTGCAAGGTGGGCAGCGGCCAATATACCTGATTCCGTAATCTCTATACCCCGCATTTTCATACCAACAAAACGCTTTATATCCTTTCTTAAAATCCATTTATTACGGGAAATATTTACATAAAATGCACGCTCCTGTAGTTCTGGATTACTTAAAAAATGATTACCATCATAAACACCAACCAAGGCTAACGTTCCCATGCCAAATTGGTATTTACCTAAATAACCATAGGTATTGGTAACAAAATAATTTCCTTGAGATTCTTTAAAAGCCAATGCTTCCTTAAATCCTATAAATTGACTGCCAATATAAGGCGGTCTAATTTCATAACTGGGTAAAGATGTTTCGTCCTGTGGAAACGAAACCAAAGTAGGTTCATTTAATCTTAGCTGTTCCGGAACCTTAACATTTAAAGTTTTAAAACCATAACCAGATAAAATAAACATGGCAACAAGAGGACAACTTATCAATATCCATCTTTTCATAGTATCTATTTCTTAAGACTTACAGCGACTACTATTTGCTTGCTTAAATTTCCAGGACAAAGGTAGAATGGAAATTTATGTAGAATGGGAAGGTTGTGTTAAAACTATCCAGATTTAGTTAACAAGTTCTAAAAATCGGGTAAATTACCTATCTTTTTATTTTTCTGGAGTTGATCCACCGGATGTATTGTGCCTTATTTCGGTTATGTTGCGTCAAACTTTCTGCAAACATATGATACCCAAATTTCTCCACATTGGCCACAAAATAGTAGTATTTATGTTTTTCTGGGTTAAGCACCGCATCAACGGCCGTAATGTCTGGCATAGCTATGGGTCCCGGTGGCAATCCAAGGTATTTATACGTGTTATAAGGAGAATCCAATTCCAAATCCTTATAAAGAACACGCTTAATGACCGTATCAAAATTTCCGGTTTCTTTTTTAATAGCATAAATTACCGTGGGATCCGCCTGCAGCAGCATGTTTTTACGTAACCTGTTTAAATATACTCCTGCAACTCTAGGCCGTTCATCTATTTTTGCTGTTTCCTTATGCACTATGGAAGCTAACGCAATTACATCATTGGGTGACAATCCCAAACGTTTTGCTTTCTCTTTACGGGCATCGGTCCAAAAACGTTGATATTCCTTGAACATTCTATCCCTAAAACCTTCTGCAGAAGTATTCCAGAAAAATTCATAACTATTGGGTATATACGGTGATAAGCTATTGGCTTCATTAAATCCATTTGTATTTAAAAAAGACTTATCCTTAAATGCGGCCAACAGACTTATACTATCTGCCTCTATCTGCGCAGCTATCCTACCTGCCAAATCATGTAGGGTCTCCTGATTGTTAAAAGAAACTTTTACCGGTAAGTTTCCACTTCTAAGTGAATTTACCAGTTCATTATTGTTCATTCCCTTCTTAATTCTGAATTTTCCAGCTTTAATATTCTGTAAATAGCCTTTTTTATCCGCTGCAGATTTAAAAGAATCTAAATCTGTTATAAATGGTGATAGGCGTTCTTCCAAAATTTCAACCGTGGCATCCGTTGGAATATATACAAAAGCATCGTCCGTCTCAAAACGCGTATTGGGTGTAAAAAAAGTTGAATATAGGATATAAGCAAAAATTCCACCTCCAATTAAGCCTAAAGTTATTACCCCTAAAACAATTTGTTTTGTTTTCATCACCTATTTATTTTTTGTAACAAAATTTCATTTTTATAGGAATTGCCAAGTCGCACCCAATCTTGTTTAACACCAACGGGAATAAAGCCTAATTTTTGAAACAGATGCATACTCGCACTGTTATCTTCCAAAATATTGGCATAAACCTGACGCAATCCTAACACTTCAAATGCGTAATTACAAAATAAGGTTATAGCCTCTGCCCCAACGCCTTTATTTCGCTGCAATTCATCATGGATTACTATACCCATACCTGCACGCTTGTGATTGGGGTCAAAATCAAAAAGATCAATAAGCCCAATAGCCTTATGCTCGTAATTACTAATTACCAAACGTAATTGTTTAACATCATAGATATCCCTATGGGCATTATCCAAATATAGTTGTAACACATCTTTAGAATACGGTGTAACCGTTCCGCTAATTTCCCAAACCTTACTATTGTTCTCCAATTCATATAGAAAATTAAGGTCCTCTTTTTCCAAGGCCCTTAAATACACCATATCTCCTCTTAACGTTACCACTCCATTTCTCCTTTGAACACTTGTTTAGCCTCTCCTTTTAAGTAAATGTCACTATACCCACCATTATCATAAGTAAAATCAACACTTAAGTTTCCTCCTTGGGCAGCAATTGCAATAGTGGTAGCATGTGTATTTCCCAGGTGATGCATAGCCAAAGCAACAGCTGTAACCCCTGTGCCGCAAGACAACGTTTCGTCCTCTACACCACGCTCATAAGTGCGTATACTAAAACCATTGTCCTTATTTGCTTCCACAAAATTAATATTACTTCCTTTCTCCCCATAAATACCATATCGCAACCGAGCTCCTTCCCGCTTGACATCAAATTCTTGCAACTTGTTTACCAATTGAACATGGTGAGGGGAGCCAGTATTCATGAACAATGCATTGGGTTTCTCTTTAATTTCAAGAACATCCTGCATTTTTAAACTTACCACATCTCCTTCTATTCTAGCTTTATGGCGGCCATCAATAGCAACAAATTCCATTTCCGTTCCTACAATACCCAGAAAATGTGCAAATGCCACTATACACCTACCCCCATTTCCACACATGGTACTTTCATTGCCGTCCGCATTAAAATATACCATTCTAAAGTCGGTATCATCATCATTTTCCAATAATATAAGTCCATCGGCACCAATTCCAAATCTACGATCACAGAGGTGTGCAATTAAGGCATTATTGGTATGCTCAAAATTCCCATTTCGGTTATCGATCATAACAAAATCGTTCCCGGTTCCCTGATATTTATAAAATGTATTTTTCATGTCGTTTTAAAGAAACAAATATACCACATAATTAAGTTGTATGAAGTAGTTAAAAAGTAGTTAAACGCTTATATATACTCATAAAAACCAGTAATTTTACGGGTAGTACGCTAAATTTAAATGGATTATGAAAAGAATAGCTAGTCTTCTTCTTGTTGCAGTTTTTGCCGGCGCAATAACTTTAATGGGATATAAATATTTCATCGAGAAAGAAAACTTTACCATCATTACCCAAACCAATGAAAATGGTCTTGTAAATACAAGCTATACACCTACCTCTGCAAAGGGTGCCGGAATCAACGAGGTGGATTTTACAACAGCTGCTGAAAATACGGTAAATGCGGTGGTACACGTAGCCAATATCACCTTAAGAAAAAGCCCCACCACCATATTCGATATTTTTTATGGCCACGGAGGAAGTACGGTACCTCAAATAGGTACAGGTTCAGGGGTTATCATTTCTTCTGATGGTTACATTGTTACCAATAACCACGTTATTTCCAAAGCAAACCAATTACAGGTTACCTTGAACAATGACAAAACTTACGATGCCGAGTTGATAGGTACTGACCCAAATTCTGATATTGCATTATTAAAAATAGATGCCAAGGAAAAACTACCTTACCTAGCTTTTGCAGATTCTGACCAAACAAAAATTGGCGAATGGGTACTGGCGGTAGGTAACCCTTTCAACCTAACATCTACCGTAACTGCAGGTATTGTTAGCGCCAAAGCACGTAACTTAGGCAAACACCAATCTTTTATCCAGACAGATGCTGCGGTAAACCCTGGTAACTCAGGTGGTGCCTTGGTCAATACCAACGGAGATCTAGTAGGCATAAATACGGCAATTTCTTCCCAGACCGGTTCATATATTGGGTATTCTTTTGCAGTGCCCAGTAATATTGCCAAAAAAGTAGTTCAGGATATTCTTGAATACGGGAATGTTCAAAAAGGATTTATGGGCATTAGTCCCGCTCCTATTAATACCCGCGATGCTATTGAGAAAGGAATCAATAATATTGACGGTGTATATATTGAGCGTATAGAGCCAGAATCCGCTGCAGAGGAAGCCGGTATGAAAATAGGAGATGTTATTAAAAAAGTAGACGAAATTACGGTTCATAAATATCCAGACCTTACGGGGTATCTTTCTACCAAAAGACCTGGTGACACATTAAATGTAGTAATCAATAGAAATGAAGAATTAATGGAGTTGCCATTGACCTTAAAAGAACGTCAGCAATTGGTAGTTCCGGAAATGGGCCTTGAGGTAAGAAATTTAACGGAGCGGGATAAAAGAATTTATAGGACAAAAACAGGGGTCAAAATTATTGGTGTTCCAGAACGATATAGAGGGTATGGACTATCAGAAAAAGTTATTATTAAGGTTGATGATGTAGAAATTGGAAATATAGATGATGCCTATAATGCCTTTGGGGCTATTTCAAAATATGACAAAACGGTCATTACCATGTTGGGATCCAACGGTGAACGAGACCGACTGATTTTTCAATAGAAAATTGCATTAAATTGAAGCCTTCGTAAAAACGAAGGCTTTTTTGATAATAATTATTATTAAAAGCTTTTAAATTTCATAATTTCGCAAAAAATAACAAAAAACCCATCTACTGATCATGGTTCCAACCACCACATACGAGAAAGAATTGGCCTTTCAGGCCGATCGAAGAAAAGCGACAACTGAATTCATAAAAATTGTAAGCGATTTATGGTATGACAAATCAATAGAAATCGTATTGTTCAAAAACCAAGTCATTGATAAGAACGTAAGTGATATTATTCACTTACACGAATATGCCGGAGAATTTGTACAAAAGCCAATATCAATTTTTGATTCTGTTGAAATTTTACGTGCAATTTCCAGCATACCCTTACCCCCAGCTAAACTGGATATAGGAAAGTTAACCTATGAATTTCATTCTGACGATAACACCTTTGATAACGTAAAGGATTTTGTATTCGATAAATTAAAAACTGCACAAGATTTTAAAACTATTGAACCAAAAGATGTGGTCCTTTACGGGTTTGGAAGAATAGGGAGGTTGGTTGCCCGCGAACTGATGTCTAAAACCGGCAAAGGCAATCAAATGCGATTAAGAGCCATTGTTGTAAGAGGCAACGATACCAGTGAAAACCTAGAAAAGAGAGCCAGTTTATTACGCACAGATTCCGTCCACGGAATTTTTAACGGGACCGTGAGTACGGACCATGAAAATAAAAAACTGATTATTAACGGCACTACCGTTCATGTTATTTATGCAAATGCTCCAGAAGAAATTGACTACACGGAATATGGAATTTCCAATGCCTTGATCATAGATAACACGGGTGCATTTAGAACAAAAGAACAATTAGAGCGTCATTTAAAGGCCCAAGGAGCGGAAAAAATACTGCTTACCGCACCAGGAAAGGGGATTGCCAACATCGTACATGGTGTCAACCATTTGGAATATGACCCAGATAACACACAATTGTTTTCTGCAGCCTCTTGTACCACTAATGCCATTAGCCCTATTTTAAAGGTTATTGAAGAAACTCTTGGTATTAATCACGGTCATTTAGAAACTATTCATGCTTATACCAACGATCAAAATTTGGTGGACAATATGCACAGTAAATACCGCAGAGGTAGAGCCGCAGCTTTAAATATGGTTATTACAGAAACAGGTGCCGGCCAAGCTGTTGCAAAAGCCTTACCTTCCTTACAGGGCAAACTAACCTCAAATGCCATTAGGGTACCCGTACCAAATGGATCTTTAGCCATTCTCAATTTAGAAGTAGATCAAAAAACCTCTTTAGAAGGCATTAATACCATGATTAAAAAATATGCCTTGGAAGGAGATTTAGTAGAACAGATAAAGTATTCACTTAACAAAGAATTGGTGTCTAGTGATATTATTAGCACCTCTGCCCCATCCATTTATGACAGTTGTGCTACCATAGTTTCCGGCACCGGAAAGAAGATTGTACTTTATATATGGTATGACAACGAATACGGATACTCACATCAAGTAATACGCTTAGCCAAATATATTGCAAAAGTAAGGCGTTTTACATATTACTAATTTTAATAAAAAACATCTTTTTTTCCATGCGCTACGTACATTAATAAAGGCGAACAACCTTTGCCCGTTTTTTTTTCTAAATTGACTTTAATAAAGTACTTTAGCCCACTCTAAATCATTTATTTTAATACAAGAATCTTTTACATGAAATTCAATAGAATACTATTAGTTCTGGCATTCCTACTTGTTGCAAACCTACAATATGCACAAGACACAGAAGAAAATGACAAATTATCTCTTGATGAAGGACCCATTAGCAATCAGTTCGACTATATTTCCAAACGTTCTGGTAATTACCGGGCAGATGGCGTTAGGTATGAGGTTGTAAAAGAATCCAACTTATTTAAAATACGCAAGAATGTTTTGGACTCCATTGCGGCTATGAACAAGAAAACGAACGAACTTAAGGCTACCATATCCGAGCATGAAACGACCATAAGTTCCTTAAATAAAAAACTAGAAGAAACCACTACCAATCTAGCGGCTGTGACTGAAGAAAAGGATAGTATGTCCTTTTTAGGTATTTCAGTATCAAAAGGTACGTATAATTTTATATTATGGACCATTATAGGCGGACTGTTCCTTTTATTAGGATTGTTTATTTATAAATTTAGAAACAGTAATATCCTAACCCAGGAAGCAAAACAGAATTTATCTGAACTTGAGGTAGAATATGAAGACCATCGAAGAAGGGCATTGGAACGAGAGCAGAAAATTAGTAGGCAGCTTCAAGATGAAATCAACAAACAGAAAAAAACAAAATAAACTATAAGCTCCTTACCAAGGAGCTTTTTTTTGCTATGGACGATATAATACAAATTGAATTACCACAGGTGACGGATATTGTACCTCTTTTAGACAGCTACCGAGTTTTTTACGGACAATCTTCCAATATACCTGCTGCTGCTTCATTTTTAAATGAAAGAATAAAAAATAGGGAATCCATCATATTTGCTTCATATAAAGATGGCTTGGCCGTTGGTTTTGTACAATTATACTTTACATTTTCGTCCGTCACCCTTGAACCCTCGCTTATTCTCAACGATTTATTTGTTGATCCTAAATACAGAAATAAAAATATTGGCCAAGGGTTACTTTTAAAAGCACAGGAGTATTGTACAAAGCATAAATATAAAGGGCTAGCATTAGAAACCGCTATAGATAATCCGGCTCAAAATTTATATGAAAAACTAGGCTGGAAGAAAGATGTGCATTGTTTTCATTACTTTTGGTCGGTTAAATAATCCGCTTACACACCATGCGAATAGACATAATAACGGTATTGCCCGAATTATTGACCAGTCCTTTTGAAGCTTCCATACTCAAAAGAGCCATTGATAAAGGTTTGGTAGAAGTCCATTTTCACAATTTAAGGGATTATACCAATACCAAGTATAGGAATGTTGACGACTATCAATTTGGTGGTGGTGCAGGCATGGTTCTTATGATAGAACCTATAGATAAGTGTATTTCCAGTTTAAAGGCTGAACGAGATTATGATGAAATCATTTATATGACGCCAGATGGAAACACCTTAGATCAACAAATGGCCAACCAATTATCTATGGTAGAGAATATTATTATTCTATGTGGACACTATAAAGGTGTTGACCAAAGGATTAGGGATGCCTATATTACCAAAGAAATATCTATAGGTGATTATGTGCTTTCCGGCGGTGAATTGGGAGCTGCCGTACTGTGTGATGCAGTCATTCGCCTTTTGCCCGGTGTACTCAACGATGAGACCTCTGCCCTTACGGATACTTTTCAGGACGGACTTTTGGCACCACCGGTATACACAAGGCCGGCAGAATATAAAGGCATGAAAGTTCCTGAAATTTTATTAAGCGGTAATTTTGGCAAAATAGAAGAATGGCGAGAGAACCAGGCCATGGAACGTACGCAAAAGCTACGGCCGGACCTGCTAGAATAAAACATTGCCAAGATATTTTCAAAAATTGCAAAAAATACTTGTAGGTTATAAAATTAGGATTATTTTTGCACCCTGTTAGAACAACCTCTGACGAAAATCGTGAATGTTGCTTTAATCTAATTCCAATTAACAATACAATGGAATCATTAATAAAATTTGTACAAGACGAATTCGTAACTAAAAAAGAATTCCCAAAGTTTTCATCTGGTGACACAATTACAGTGTACTATGAAATTAGAGAAGGTGAAAAGACAAGAACCCAGTTTTTTAAAGGTGTAGTAATACAAAGAAGAGGAACGGGAGCAACTGAAACTTTTACTATTCGTAAAATGTCAGGCACCGTTGGTGTTGAACGTATCTTCCCTATTAACTTACCTGCACTTCAAAAAATAGAAGTAAACAAACGTGGTAAAGTACGTAGATCAAGAATTTACTATTTCCGTGAATTAACTGGTAAGAAGGCTAGAATCAAGGAAGTTAGAGGATAAAAAAGTATCCGAAAAATATATAAAAGCTCTGTTTAAAATAGCAAACAGAGCTTTTTTTATGCACAAATGTTAACAACTCAAGTTCACAACGTGTTGATTAATAAATAGTTAAAAAACAGCAACTTATTATTTTTTTTTATATATTGAAGTGTGATTATTAAATAAGGGTGTCCAAGAAATCATTATTTAAAAATCATTTCAAAGCTTACGTTCTTTGGATTATTACTGAACTTAGTGGTTGCAATGCAACATAACACAGGTGAGTTAAAGCTTGTAAGGCTGTCGCTTTCATATAGTTTTAATGAATTAATTTGAGAGACTTACGAAATGTAAGTTTTAATTAATGAAGGTAATAAAAATGAAATATGATGTTATCTATTACGGCTTGTTATAGATACACATACTTTCAAACGTTGAATCAGTGAAGCGGATGCAATCAAGGGTTGCCGTTTTAATGAAAAATTAAAACAAACTGTCCGTAAACTTTTTCTAAAAAGCCATATCAATGTACTTGTACAATGATATGGCTTTTGTTATTTCACAAAACTTCTGTTATCTCCTTAAATATTCAAGCAAATCCTATCTTTTTAGCCTATATAAAATTGTATATTTGTTCCGCTTTAATTAAAAAAAATAAAACCAAATATGTCCAAAATATTTTATACCAAAACTGACGAGGCACCAGCATTGGCAACTGAGTCATTTTTACCTATTGTAAAAGCTTTTACTAAAACTTCAGGAATAGAAATAGAAACTAAGGATATTTCATTGGCAGGTAGAATTGCCGCAACCTTTCCAGAATTTCTAACACCAGAACAACGGGTATCTAACGATTTGGAAGAATTGGGCAAAATGGCCAAACAGCCAGAAGCAAATATTATAAAGTTACCAAATATTAGTGCGTCTATACCGCAATTAAATGGTGCAATTAAAGAATTGCAAGCCAAAGGATACAACTTACCTGATTACCCAGATGAACCTAAAAATGATGATGAAAAGGAAATAAAGGCAAAGTACGATAAGATTAAAGGAAGTGCCGTAAACCCTGTATTAAGAGAAGGTAACTCTGATCGTAGAGCACCAAGGGCCGTAAAGAACTATGCTAAGCAAAACCCGCATAGTATGGGAGCTTGGAGTTCAGATTCAAAAACTCATGTAGCTACTATGGGAGATGGTGATTTTCAAGCTAATGAAAAATCCTTGACCGTACCAAATGCCATGGCCGTACAGATTAAATTGGCAGGTAAAAACGCTACTTCCATATTAAAAGAAAATGTTGATCTTTTGGAAGGTGAGATTATTGACGCCACCGTAATGAACAAAACTGCATTGTTAGATTTTCTTAAAAAGGAAATTAAGGATGCTAAAGAACAAGGTGTACTATTTTCAGTACACTTAAAGGCTACCATGATGAAAGTGTCCGATCCAATTATTTTTGGCCACGTGGTAGAAACCTTTTTAAAATCTGTATTTGAAAAGTATGAAGCTACGTTTGACCAATTAGGTATAAGTCCTAATGATGGCTTGGCAAGTTTATATCAGAAAATAGAACAATTACCGGCCAACGAGACTGCTCAAATTAAGCAAGATTTGGATGAAGCTTTCAATAATGGTCCAGATTTGGCCATGGTAAACTCAGATAAAGGAATTACCAATCTACATGTACCAAGCGATATTATAATTGATGCATCCATGCCGGCAATGATCCGTAATTCTGGACAAATGTGGAATGCCAATGGTAAACCACAAGATACCAAAGCTGTAATCCCAGATAGTAGCTACGCAGGTATTTATACCGCAACCATAAACTTTTGTAAAGAACATGGCGCTTTTGACCCTACCACCATGGGTACGGTGCCCAATGTGGGGCTAATGGCTCAAAAAGCTGAAGAATACGGCTCTCATGACAAAACCTTTGAAATTCAAGAGCCTGGCAAGGTCCAAGTAGTGGATATAGCCACAGGTAAAGTGCTTTTGGAGCATGAAGTGGAAGAAGGTGATATTTGGCGTATGTGCCAAGTTAAGGACGCCCCTATCCAAGATTGGGTTAAATTAGCAGTTTCAAGGGCTAGAGCTACGAACGTACCAGCCATTTTCTGGCTAGATGAAAACAGATCGCATGATGCCGAACTGATTAAGAAAGTAAATGTTTACTTAAAGAACGAGGATACTCAAGGTTTGGATATACAAATCATGGCACCCACAGCGGCAACGGAATTCACTTTAAAGAGAATGAAGGCAGGGAAAGACACCATATCTGTATCCGGTAATGTCCTTAGAGATTATTTGACCGACCTATTTCCTATTTTAGAGGTAGGTACCAGTGCCAAAATGTTGTCAATCGTACCATTAATGAACGGTGGTGGTTTGTTTGAAACAGGTGCAGGTGGATCCGCTCCCAAACACGTTGAACAATTTTTAGAAGAAGGACACTTACGTTGGGATTCCCTAGGGGAATTTTTAGCCTTGGGTGTTTCACTGGAGTTCTATGGTGAAAAGAATAATAATTCTCAAGCCAAAATACTTGGTGATACTTTAGATAGCGCTACGGAAAAATTCTTATTGAATGATAAGTCACCTTCTAGAAAAGTAAAGGAATTGGATACCAGAGGCAGCCATTTCTATTTAGCTAAATATTGGGCCGAAGCTCTGGCCGAACAGAATGATAACGCTGAGTTAAAGGCTATTTTTACTACCGTTAGTAGTCAAATTAACCAGCAAGAGGACCAAATTCTACAAGAATTGATTGATGCTCAAGGCACCGAACAGAATGTAGGTGGATACTTTAAACCAGATGAAGTAATGGTAGCAAAGGCTATGCGCCCTAGCACAACGCTTAACAGCATCCTTAGCAATCTATAATACTATTTAGGCATTAGATTCAATACCCTTAACCTTTGGTTAAGGGTATTTTTATTGGGTCCGTTTTTAACCAATGAACTAGTATTCTAAGTATTTTTACAAAAAAAATTGATGAAGGAATATTTTAAAATTATTCTTTTCTGTACCATTCTTCACTTTTCTACCGCTTGGGGGCAACAAAAGTTTACACTAAGTGGCACCGTATTGGAGAGCCAAAGTAATGAAACCTTAATTGGGGTTACCATTGCTTTTCCAGAGTTACAAACAGGGGTTACTACCAATGAATACGGTTTTTATTCTATTACCTTACCAGAAGGCACTTATAAAATCAACATTAGCTATTTGGGCTTTACTGATATCATGCAGGAAATCGTTTTATCGGAAAATAGAAAAATGGATTTTTTCATGAACGAAGAAGCCGAACAACTTGATGAAGTAGTGGTGAGCGAAAATGTGGAGAAAATGGATATCAGAAAGCCACAGATGAGTGTTAATACACTTTCTATTGGCACAATTAAAAAGATACCAGTAATTCTAGGTGAGGCAGATGTTATAAAATCCATATTATTATTGCCCGGAGTTACCAATGCCGGTGAAGGGGCTTCTGGGTTTAACGTTCGTGGTGGGGCCGCCGACCAAAACCTTATTCTTTTAGATGAAGCTATAATTTTTAATTCTTCCCATTTGTTCGGCTTCTTTTCTGTTTTTAATCCAGATGCAATAAAGGATGTAAAACTATATAAAGGTGGAATTCCTGCACGATACGGCGGTAGGGTTTCTTCCGTTCTCGATATTTTTCAAAAAGAAGGTAACAGCAAGAAGTTTAAAATGAATGGAGGTATTGGTGCAGTTGCCAGTAGATTATTGGTAGAGGGTCCTATTATAAAGGACAAGGCCGCTTTTCTTATTGGCGGCAGAGCATCTTACGCGCATCTTTTTTTACCACTGTTCGATATTGACAACACGGCCTATTTTTATGACTTAAACACCAAACTGAACTATAGGCTCAATGAAAAAAACAATATTTTTCTTTCCGGGTATTTTGGTAGGGATGTTTTTGGTATTAACGAAAGCTTTGTAAACACCTATGGTAACGCGGTTGGAAATTTTAGATGGAACCACTTGTTTTCTGACAAATTGTTTTCTAACCTATCGCTCATATATTCAGATTATTATTACGGACTTAAACTAGATTTCGTTGGTTTCAATTGGAATTCAGGTATTCGGAATTTTAATATCAAATACGACCTTAAGCATTATCTAAGCGATAAGCTCCAGGTAAACTATGGTGTCAACAATATATACTATCAATTTAATCCGGGTAAAATAGAGCCTAGTAATTCAGAATCTGGCATTGTAGAGGAACAATTAATTCAAAAATATGCCAATGAATTTGCTGCTTACATAGATATAGAGCAACGTATTACAAATAATCTTAGTGTGGGCTATGGATTGCGTTTTAGTCATTTTATGCGATTAGGTCAAGATGAATTAAATGTTTACGCCAACAACAACCCAGTGGATTTTGACCCATTTTTGCTCATTTATAAGGAAGCGGAGCCCATAAATGTAATCAATCCAGGTAGAGGTACTACGCTGTCTACATTTAGTAATTTTGAACCAAGGGCATCCCTATCGTATACATTGAACGAAACGAGTTCCTTAAAAGCAAGCTATACAAGGCTAGCACAATACCTACACCTTTTATCCAATACCAGCTCCCCTACCCCCTTGGATGTATGGACACCGAGCGGCCCTTTCGTTAAACCGCAACTGCTAGACCAATACGCACTGGGATATTTTAAAAATTTGGCGGATGGAGACTTCTCTGTTGAAAGTGAGGTGTTTTATAAAGACGTTCAGAATAGGATAGATTATATAGATGGTGCCAACCTCATAGCCAACAATGCCATAGAACAGGTAATACTAAATGGTGAAGCACGTGCTTATGGCCTAGAACTTTTATTACGTAAAAACGAGGGTAAATTACAAGGTTGGTTAGCCTATACCCTTTCTAAATCTGAACAACGAACCCCAGGCAGGGCATCGTTTGAAGATGATGGTAGAAGCAATTTGGAATCTGGCATTAATTTTGGAAATTGGTACAACACCCCATATGATAAAACTCACGACATTTCTTTATTCGTTAATTATGAACTAAACGAAAAATGGAGTTTTAGTAGTAATTTTACCTATCAAACGGGCCAACCTACCAATTATCCTATTGGTCAATTTGAATTTGAAGGTCTCACCATACCCTACTACGGCCAACGTAATAGTGAACGCTTACCGGACTATAACCGTTTGGATCTTTCCGCAACCTTGACCCCCAAAAAGAATAGAGAGAAAAAAATCAAAGGAGAATGGGTTTTTAGCTTATATAATGTATATAACCGCCGTAATGCAGCTTCAATCAACTTTAGACGTAATGATGATACCGGAGCCAATGAAGCAGTAAGGACCTCTATTTTTGGTATTGTACCTGCGGTAACCTATAATTTTAAACTATAAAATCATGAAAAAGTTAATAATGATCCTAATACTTGGTTTGTTCTTTTCCTGTGAGGACGTAGTTGATGTTACCTTACCGGAAAATGATTCACGACTAATTGTGAACGGCGTTATTAGGGTAGACGAGACAGAGGAATTTGTACCCGTAGAAATTACGGTTACGGAAAGTAGTTCTTTTTTTGAAACCAATACGATTGCAAATTTAAAAAGCGCGGCAATTTTTTATGGAACTCCAAATCCAAATGCCCCAGAAATTCTTGAAGGAGGCGGAATTTCCTATTTAACGGAACTAGAACCCGGCTCTGGTAAATGGGTGCCTGATCCATCATATGACAGCGACCAAAGAATACGCGTGCAAAATATTAATGAAGGTGATGTTTTTCAACTTATCCTTGAAACTGAGCAGGAACGTTTTTTTGCCTCTACTACCTACGTAAAATCTGTACCCATAGATACTTTGGAGCAGGGAGACCAAACGTTATTCTCTGGAGATGAAACAGAGGTCATTGTTACTTTTACTGATAATGGAGATCGAAATGATTTTTATATTCTTGATTTCGATTTTAATGAATATTTAGTTACCGAAGATGAATTCTACCAAGGACAGACTTTTGTTTTCTCCTATTTTTATGATGCAGACTTGGCCCTGAATTCAGATGATATCATTGAAATTAGTTTATTGGGAGCTACTGAATCTTTCTATAATTACATGAACCAAATAATTGTGCAATCAGGTGGCGACCAAGGTCCATTTCAAACTCCCGCCGCAACTGTAAGGGGAAATATTACCAATGTTACCGGTTTAGACAACAATGAAGTTAAAGATAACGTAGAACGCTCTAATAATTATGCCCTTGGCTATTTTGCCATTGTACAGGAACACAAAAAAAGTATCGTAATACAGGATGAAGAGAACTGATAAAGATTTACTCGTTAAAGGCCTTAAAAAACTAGGAACTACCGTTATCTTAATGTTTACGGCCCCATTTATTCTATGGCAAGCATTTAAAAATCAAGAACATCCATTTTTTTGGCCTGTATGCATTCTTGGTATTCTTCTAGCGGGTTGGGCCGTGATCATGGGGTTTAAAGGTATTTCTACAATTGTTGACTCGGTATTTGGTAAAAAAACAAAGAACACCTAATCTTTAGGAACTTTTGAAGGTTTTTTCCATTTGTTATAAAGTTGGTCATAATCGTAATCCAATACTGTTGCTTGTCGCTCCAATTTACCTTTGGAAAAGGCGCGTTGCAAAATATCTTCAATTAAATAATCTTCCTCTACCTGGTCTGGGTGAAACTCTTCCTTTATACTGATTTTAAACAGCTTAGCCGTCGTATTGTACCAAAACGCACGCCAACCATTTCTTAAGTCCTTCACCAGATCAAACGCCGTAGAACCGGTTTGTCTATAAATTAATTTCACCAGAATCTGACCTTCTGTTCGGGTAAGTTTCTTTAACTCTTCCGAGAATTCCTCTTCAATATACTTTTGAACTTTTTTTGTATACCTTTTTCGCTTGCGGTTGTTCTTAATACTTGCTAAACTATCGTTTAACTCTACCAACCTTTCTGCGGCAAGTTTAGCATAAGGATAAACTTTTTCAGTCTTCCTACGAAGAATATAATACCGTAATTTATCATCATAAGATGAAAATTTCAGTTTTCCAAAAACATAGGTTTCCTCAAGGGCTATTGAACTTTGTACCAAAGAATCACCTGCAACTATAATCAATCTTTCAGCAACGGAATCCAACTCCTGCTCTGCCACCTGTGCATTACAGAACGACAAAGACGTCATATATAAAATAAAAAATACAATGTTATATTTCATTGACACAGGTTAAGCAAAAGTCTTGCCAAAATTAATCATTAATACAAAAGGTTATTATTAATACAACGCTAATATTGTTAAGTTTGTATCTTAAAAATATGTAGATGGCGAATAATAAAATAATAACGGACGAGTCTTTGGACTTTTTTGAAAAATATCTAAATAACGCTGCACCTACCGGCTATGAATGGGAAGGGCAGAAATTATGGATGAACTATCTTAAACCATATGTGGATACCTTTATTACGGACACGTACGGAACCGCAGTGGGTGTAATAAACCCCGATGCCAAATACAAAGTGGTCATAGAAGGTCATTCAGATGAAATTTCTTGGTATGTAAATTATATTACGGACAATGGCTTAATCTATGTCATTAGAAACGGTGGCAGTGATCATCAAATTGCAACTTCTAAATGGGTGGACATCCACACTAAAAACGGAATCGTTAAGGGTGTTTTTGGCTGGCCTGCCATACATACTCGTAAAGGCGAAAAAGAAGAGCTTGCTCCAAAATTGGATAATATTTGTATAGATATAGGAGCAAAGGATAAGGCTGAAGTTGAAAAAATGGGTGTTCATGTAGGATGTGTAATCACCTACCCAGACACATTTCATGTTTTAAATGGCGATAAGTTTGTTTGTAGGGCCATTGATAACCGTGCAGGTGGTTTTATGATTGCGGAAGTTGCTCGTTTGCTCCATGAAAATAAAGTTGAGCTTCCTTTTGGACTATATATCACCAATTCCGTTCAAGAAGAAATTGGACTGCGCGGAGCCGAAATGATCACGCAGACCATAAAACCAAATGTGGCTATTATTACTGATGTCTGTCATGACACCACCACACCTATGATTGAAAAGAAAACTCAAGGTCATACGGAAATTGGTTTGGGACCTGTTATTTCCTATGCCCCTGCGGTACAAAATAAATTGCGTGAGCGCATTATAGAAACTGCCGAAGCAAAGGAAATACCTTTTCAGCGTATGGCTGCATCACGTTCTACGGGAACTGATACAGATGCATTTGCGTATAGCAATGGTGGCGTAGCCTCTGCTTTAATTTCTTTACCATTACGATATATGCACACCACCGTTGAAATGGTGCACAAAGACGATGTTGAAAATGTTATCAAATTGATTTACGAAACCCTTTTAAATATTAAGGAAGGGGAAACCTTTAGTTATTTTGATTAAGCAATACAATCCCTCTTACTACTTATAGAGGGATTTTTTTTACCTATGGATGAACGAATTGATATTTTAAATGAGGACGGTTCCCCTACCGGTACCACCCAAATGAAGTCTTTTGCCCATGCAAATGGACTTTTTCATGCTACGGTACATATTTGGTTTTATACCAAGGAGAAACAAATTTTATTACAGAAACGAGCATGGAATAAAGATATTTTTCCTGGTTTGTGGGATGTTTCGGTTGCGGGACATATTGGTGCCGGAGAAGAAATAATAGATTCTGCCCTTCGAGAAACACAAGAAGAAATAGGATTGGAAATTCAAAAAAAAGATTTACAAAAAATTGGAGTATTCAAATCTGTCCAAGACCATTCTGCTAGTTTAATGGATCGTGAATTTCACCATACCTTCATAGCGGAATTAACCGTTCCTTTAAACAGTTTAACAAAACAAGAAAGTGAGGTAGATGACCTTAAATTAATGCCAATAGATACGTTTCTTACAGCATTGAAAACAAAACAAGATGCTCCTTTTGTGCCCCACTCTCTTCAATATTACGAAACTACTGCAAGAGCAATAAAACAGCAATTACTATAAAGGTCTAAAATTGGAACTTTACGGAGACCAACCAATGCATGTAGACATTCCAATAAAAACACCTACTAAGACACTAAATCTACCTATCGGATTTCTAGCATTTTATGTTAGGCTTTAATTTTTCTAAAGTCATTCTTTAATTATTTACAACTCAGAAATAAATGTATCTACTTCTGAAAACGAGTAAGTGGTCTGTTGGCCACTTTCCATGTGTTTGACCACAAAGGAATTTGAATTTAATTCTTCTTCACCCAATAGAATAACATGTGGTACTTTTCTATTATTGGCGTATTTAAATTGCTTTTGAATCTTTGCGTCTGATGGATACAAATCTGCATACACCCCTTTTTTACGCAATACCGTTATTAATTTTAAGGAGGCCAGTGCTTCTTTTTGTCCAAAATTAAGGCAAAGTACGTCAAGTGATTTATCTACGGAATGTGGAAACAAGTTCAATTCTTCCAATACTAAGTAGACTCTATCCAAACCAAACGAAATACCTACACCACTCACATCTTTTAATCCAAAAATACCGGTAAGGTCATCATATCTTCCCCCGCCTCCTATAGAGCCCATTTTAACGCCCTCTGGAGCAGCGACTTCAAAAATAGCCCCTGTATAATAATTTAATCCTCGGGCCAATGTTACGTCAATTGCTAGTTTGGCAGACTGCAGACCTATGGATGAAATTGTTTCCAGAATAAACCTGAGTTCCTCCAAACCTTTCTTACCTTCTTCCGAACCCTCTAGCAAAGCATCCAATCTTTCTAGCTGATCTACATTACTTCCTTGTGGTTCAAAAAGCGGAGAAGCTTTTTCAATGGCCTCCACAGAAATTCCTTTGGCCAACATTTCTTTCTTTACTCCTTCCGCACCAATTTTATCCAACTTATCCAAAGCAACGGTAAAATCTATCAATAAATGTTTAGCACCAATGACTTCTGCAATACCTGCCAAAATCTTTCTATTGTTCATTTTAATGGTTACCCCATCTAACTTCAAGTCTGCAAAAACGGCATCATATAATTGTACAAGCTCTACTTCTTGCAATAAGGAATCTGATCCTACAACATCTGCATCACATTGAAAAAATTCCCTAAAACGACCTTTTTGCGGTCGGTCCGCACGCCAAACCGGCTGAATTTGATAGCGTTTAAAGGGGAAACTTAGTTCATTTTGATGCATTACCACATAACGCGCAAAAGGTACCGTTAAATCATATCTTAACGCCTTCTCCGTAATCTTAGGGGCTATTGTTGAGGACTCTTTGGAACTATAAGTGACATCATCTACCTTACTTATAAAATCTCCCGAATTTAAAATCTTAAAAATTAAACGGTCACCTTCCTCCCCGTATTTACCCAATAGGGTTTCAGAATTTTCAAATGAAGGTGTTTCTATTGGTTGAAAACCAAAGGTTTTAAAGTTTTTCTTTATGGTATCAAAAATATAATTGCGTTTTGCAATTTCAGAAGGAGAAAAATCTCGTGTACCTTTTGGTATAGATGGTTTTTGTGCCATTAATGTTCGTTTGATTTACAAATATAACCTTCATTGAAGTAGACTACAATGAAGAAAGACTAATAAACAATTGTTACTGTAGTTATGAAGGTTCAATAACCTTCTCAAACCATTGATACAACTCGCCCTTTGTAATAACCGCTCCTTGTTGTAACAATAAAAATTTGTCTACGTTTTTATCATCGGTATAAGCTTTGGAGGCCGTAAGGTATTCTACAAAATCTGACTGCCAATTTTTCCTAAACCAACCAAAGCCTTCTTTGGTAGTTAAATCTACTTCAGGATTGATTACCTTGACCGAAATTAACTTCATCTCCTTTTCCGTAAGATGGAATAAATGCATTTGATCTTTAGAAATGTTTTCCAAATATGCCACTTTGGTCAAAACTCCCTCCCAGACCAAATCGCTAAAAACATCTATTTCCTCTTCAGCAACTTTTGGCTTATCCTTTTTAATTGTTTCCCACTCATCACCTGTTATAGATTGCGTTGCTAAGAAATTAATAAATTCTTGGTGTAATTCTTCCAGTTGTTCCTTTGTAAGTCTTGTATACTTCATATTGCAAAAATAAAAAGCCCCAACAGAATTGTTAGGGCTTTTTCAACTTAATTTAACTATTTAGAAAATATATCGTAAGCCAAATTGTGCCTGCCATCTGGACAGTAGACTTGCATCATAACCAAAAGTCTCCGTTAAATCCGGATTAAATGTATATGTAGGTACGTTAGTATTTGCGTCTACAGATACACCAACAGGTTGTACATTATTAGGCTGTTGCACCAATCCCCAATTAGAGTTGATCATATTTCCTATATTCAATACATCTATACTAAATTGAACGGTATTGGTCTTGGTAGCAGAAACGTTGAATTTATAATCCTGAAGAATTTTTAAATCCCATCTGCCTCTCCAAGGTGCCAAAGCGCCATAACGTTCAGCGTATTCTCCTCTTCTTCCGCTCAAATAATCATCTTGCTCTATATAATTATTAAACGCAGCTCCTTGACCTGAAGCGGCAAATTGCATTTGATCGATTTCTGCAGGAGTAGGTACATAGATCAAATCATTGATTCCTGAACCATCCCCATTAATGTCACCACCATAGGTATAGTTGAACCTACCACCTTGTGCATATTCAAAAAAGGTAGATATAGTTGTTCCCCATTTTTCATTACCATAGGTCCAATTTTTACTGGCCACACCAATGAACCTATGTTTATCCCCATATTTGGAAGGCGCTAATACATCGGCATTGGCATCATTGACCACAGGATTACCAACAAAGGCATCGGAAGTAATTTCCGCTTCAATAGAGTTTACATCTTTAGCATCCAAATAACTATAGGCCACCATGGTATACAAACCGTTATCAAATGTTTTTTGAGCTTTTAAAGACGCATTCCAAATTCTACCCTTATTGGAATTGGTAAATACATAGGGCCCTGCTCCCAAACCAAAGCTATTTAATAAATCGTCCTCCGTATAGACTGCCCTGGTATCTACTCCTGACAAATTACCCGATGGTGAAGTCAACGCCCAGTTCTGTACATGTGGACCGTTGATATCCTTGGTGTACGATATATCTGCAGTTAGTACAAGACCATTATCCAAACGCTTATCTGCACCTATGTTTGTTCTCCATACCTGTGGAAACTTATATTCCGGGTCTACTGCCTGTAAGAAAAATACATCTGGGGCAGCAATCTGGTTTCCTAACCATACAAACGGAAAACGTCCGGTAAACAGACCTGATCCTCCACGTAATTGTAATGAGCGGTCACCATATACATCGTAGTTAAAACCTACTCTTGGTGAAATCAACCAATCATTGGTGGGCATTTGGGTATTGTCTATAAATACGGTTTCTCCGGTATTTGGATTTTGGTAAGGTTGGTCTGCTATTACAAACCCTCTGTCTATAACATCTTGTGCTTTTTCGGCAGAATCATAAAACAAAGGCTTATCAAACCTTACACCATAAGTCAACTTAAATTTCTCACTTAGGTTCCATTCATCTTGCACGTAAAATGCCAATTGACCTACATTAGTTTCGGCCAAGGCCCAACCTTCACCATCTGGCACTGCGTTATTGGCATTGAAAGTGGCTTGTGGACCGGCAAAATCATAAGCAGTTGCATCAAAATCAGCAATATCAACACTCCCGAATAAATCAAAACCGTAAGCGGTAAGGTTAAAGGAATTATCGAACATAAATTTTTCCAATGAAAAACCTACAGTATACGTATGGTCCCCTTTATAGAAATTAAGATTATTGGTTACCTGAAAAACTTTTTGGTCCAACCTATTATTTGCTGAAAATGGCTCATGCCCCGCAATGATATAATTGGAACCATCCTTTGAAATATTTATTGATGGTGCAGGCGTAGAAAACGGATTTCTATAATCGTTGAAATGCGTGTATCCTACTTGCAACTTATTGGATGCAGTTTCTGACAGGGTGGAATTTAATTCTACCTGAACCGATTTTAGTTCATTATTTATTTCATACCCTGAATTTTGGAACTGAAGGGTATTGGCATTTGGTCCCCTGAATTGAATTGCAGTTGGGTGTGCCGGTTTTTCCTTACTGGCATTTAGGAAATTATAAATAACCGCTAATCTATTATTATCATTGATGTTCCAATCTAACTTAAACAAACCTTTGGTTGACTCTGCCTTATGCACAAAGCCCTCATAGGCTCCAGGATCATAGCCAACGGCAAGTAATTGATCCCTTACCGCAATTAAATCGCTCTCAAGAACCCTAGACTCATTAATTGCTCCTGATCCTGTATTAGGTACCCAACCATTGGTCCCTAAATCTGTTCTATCATCTTTTTCAAAATTCGCAAAAAAGAACAGTTTGTTTTTAATTACCGGGCCACCAATACTTACACCATATTGATTTTGTTCCAGTTTTGGTTTAACCACATCATCTCCCCTAACCTTGCCTCCGGTCATATCTTCGTTTCTAAAAAAACCATAGGCCGTTCCATGAAATTCGTTAGAACCACTTTTGGTTACCGCATTCACCGATGCTCCTGTAAAACCTGACTGCGTTACATCATATGGAGCCGTGGATACTTGAATCTGATCTATTGCATCTAAGGAAATGGGTTGTGAGTTTGTTTGCCCTCCTGGTGTTGCCGCATCTAACCCAAAAGGATTATTGAAAATTGCTCCGTCCAAGGAGAAATTATTGAATTGATCGTTTCTACCTCCAAAAGAATTTCCGCTTGCCGTTGGCTCTAGTCTTGTAAAATCCTGTGCCGACCTGGATATGGTAGGTAAACGTGTTAGTTCCCTTCTACCTACATTGGTCTCTGCCCCAGTCCTGTCACTACTAAAAGTACCAGAACGATCAGAAACTACGGTTACTTCATCCAATGATTGGCTTTCACTGGCCAATTGGGTATCTACATTAAAGGTCTGACCTAATGACAAATACACCTCATTTAATGTATAAGGTTTAAAACCAACATACGTTATTTCCAATTCATAAGGACCGCCAACACGCAAGTTCAATAGGTTAAACCTACCGTCCTCATTGGTAATAGATCCATATTTTGTACCCGTTGGAGTATGAACGGCAACAATATTGGCACCGAATAAAGGTTCTTTCTGATCATCAACGACCAAACCCCTAATATTGGAGGTCGTGACCTGAGCGTAACTTGTTACTGTTACGATCAAAAATAACAGTTGAAACAATACTTGTTTTTTCATAAAATTAGTTTTGAGAAGGTTATGAGTTATTTCCCCAAAAATAAGCATAAAAAAAAGAGCTATGCATGCATAGCTCTTTTTAAATTATTAACAATCTTGATGTTACTTCTTCTCAGCAACAACTTCAAATCCAAAATCAACGATTACCTCGCGGTGTAATCTGATCTGTGCATTGTAAGGACCGGTTCGTTTAACCGCACCACCTTGTATGCTTATGAATTTTTTGTCTATTTCGTGACCTTCTTTAGCAAGTGCATCTGCTAAATCGCCATTAGTTACAGAACCAAAAAGTTTATCTGCAGCTCCTGTCTTAGCAGATATCTTCAATTCCAAAGCTTTTAAAGCCTCTTCTGTCTTCTTAGCGGCATCTATAACTTTCTTCTCTTTGTGTGCTCTTTGCTTTAGGTTTTCAGCCAAAACTTTCTTAGCCGAAGTAGTAGCCATAGTGGCTAAGCCTTGAGGAATAAGGAAATTTCTTCCATATCCGTTCTTAACATTAACTATATCGTCTTTAAAACCTAAATTTTGTACGTCTTCTTTTAATATAAGCTCCATGATACTTTTCTTATTATTTTAATAAATCAGCAACATATGGCATTAATGCCAAATGACGAGCTCTCTTTACGGCCTGTGCCACTTTTCTTTGATACTTCAATGAAGTTCCAGTAAGTCTTCTAGGTAACAATTTACCTTGCTCGTTTACCAACTTCAATAAAAAATCAGCATCTTTATAATCCACGTACTTAATACCGGATTTTTTAAAACGACAATACTTCTTTTTTGTGTTGGTCTCAATGTTCAATGGAGTTAGATATCTGATCTCTCCATCCTTTTTTCCTTTTGCCTGTTGTTGTAATGTTGCCATAATACTTAAGCTTTAGCGGTTTTTTTATTTCTTGTTCTTCTTTTTTCTGCCCATGCAATTGCGTGCTTGTCCAATTTAACGGTCAAGAAACGCATAACACGTTCATCTCTTCTGAACTCCTGCTCGTAAGGCATAACAACCTCACCGTTGCTCGTGAATTCGAACAAGTGATAAAATCCACTTTTCTTGTTTTGTATAGGGTAAGCTAATTTCTTTAGCCCCCAATTCTCTTTGGCTACCATTTTGGCGCCATTCTTAATTAAGAAATCCTCGAATTTCTTAACTGTTTCCTCTATCTGTACATCAGATAGAACGGGATTCAAAATGAAAACAGTTTCGTAATGGTTCATATTATATTTGTTTTAAGGAGTGCAAAAATAGATATTATTTTAAAATAATTATAAGAAATGTGAATATTCTTCGTTATTGAATGGTAACAACATGAAAAAATAAACCAAATCTTAAACTTATGATCATTACCAAATACACGATCAACACTGCATTGTTCACATCTTTTGTTGTAGTTCAGCAGGTTTTTTCGGTTATTTGTCGATGATTTAACCCCACAAATCAGCCCTTATGAAGTTAAGAAGTATCATCGTTGACGACTCGTCCATGCAAAGGATGGCCGTTGCAAAGTTGGTAAACAATCATCCTAATTTAACTATGGTAGCAGAATACAGCAATGCTATCGAAGCTAAAAACGGAATCAAGAACCATGAGATCGATCTTATTTTTCTTGATGTTGAAATGCCAATCATTACCGGGTTCGACCTACTCGAGTCCCTAGAAAACAGTCCTCAGGTAATATTGATTACCGGTAAACCAGATTATGCACTAAAAGCATTTGACTATGATGTAACGGATTATTTACATAAACCGATTACCATGGCACGCTTTGATGCATCTGTGAAAAGAGCGGTTGCCAATTACGAACAAATGCATCGTGTAAACGAAGATGAAGAGCACATCTTTGTAAAGAGCAACCTTAAGAAAAGAAAGGTTATTTTAAATGATATTAAATGGATCGAAGCACTTGGCGACTATATTAAATTAGTTACCGATGAAGCCAATATCGTAATCTTATCAACAATGAAATCTTTTGAAAAGCAATTGCCAGAAGATAAGTTTTTAAGAATTCACAAATCTTATATCATTAACCTTGAGAAGGTTGAAAAATTCAACAGTAAAAATGTTGAAGTTAGCGGTAGATCTATACCTCTAAGTAGAAACAAAAAAACAGAATTGGCCGAAGCGCTAAGCAATGTATAAAACATATGAGATAATACTACTCTAAAAGACCGCCTAACGGCGGTCTTTTTATTTTATATATGATCTACATTGTAAATGACCCGTACACTACGGTACATTGAAACCGCCTTAAAAGAACTTTCAATACGCCTAATGTTATATTTAGTCCCGGCCAAGGATTCACCTATTTTCACTTTTATAACGATATGCTTTAAATATTGATTTCTTATTCTTGCCACGGGCGGGTACTCCGGTCCTAGTACCGTACCTCCAAAATTTGTACGCAATGCCCCGGCAAACCAATCTGCTGCCTCATTGATGACATTATAATTTTTATGTTTAAACGTTACCTTAATAATGCGGCAAACCGGCGGATACTTAAATTGACCACGCTCATACAACTGTTCTTTATACATACCCTCATAATCTCCCGTAGTCACTTGTTTTAAAATTTGATGATACGGGTTGTACGTTTGTATTAAAACCTTGCCTCTTTTTTTTGTACGCCCTGCCCTACCCGATACTTGGGTCAGTAACTGATAGGTTCTTTCATGCGCTCTATAGTCGGGGAAGTTTAAAAGGGAGTCCGCATTCATAACCCCAACTAAATTGACATTTCTAAAATCCAGACCTTTGGTAAGCATTTGGGTACCCACTAATATGTTCAACTCTTGCTGTTCAAAAGCTGTTATAATTTTTTCATATCCATGCTTGCCCCGGGTAGTATCTAAATCCATACGACCAACTTTGGCATTAGGGAACAACGCTGTTACTTCCTTTTCTATCTGTTCGGTACCAAAGCCTTTAGTATCCAATTCTGGACTACCACACGCAAAACAACTTTCTGGCAATGCGGTATGATGACCACAATAATGGCAACGTAACTGATTCCTATATTGATGATATGTTAAACTAACATCACAGTTGGGGCATTGTGGAGAATGTCCGCATGTTAAACACTCCATTAATGGCGCAAATCCCCTTCTATTTTGAAAAAGTATGATTTGCGAACCTTCGTTCAAGGTTTCTTCCATTTCAAGAAAAAGTCGTTCAGAAAAATGACCTTTCATCTTTTTCTTTCTTTGCGACTCTTTAATATCCACTAATTCCATATCCGGCATAAGTACATTACCGTAACGCCTTGTAATTTCCGCATAGCCATATTTACCGGTTTGTGTATTGTAATAACTTTCAACACTGGGAGTAGCGGAGCCCAATAAAACATTCGAATTATGAAGATGACCTAAAACTATGGCCGCATCTCTAGCATGATAGCGTGGTGCCGGATCAAATTGTTTGAACGAGCTCTCGTGCTCTTCATCAATTATAATTAAGCCCAGTTTACTAAATGGTAGGTACATTGCAGACCTGGCCCCTATGACCAATTGTGCTTTTGGTTTAGCCTGCAATACATTTTGCCAAACTTCAACCCTTTCCTGTACATTGTATTTTGAGTGGTAAATTGCTATTTTCTCACCAAAATATTCCTGTAGCCTACTGATCAGTTGGGTAGTAAGTGCAATTTCTGGCAACAAATACAAAGCCTGCAAGTTTTTTTGCAGACACTCCTCTATTAATTTTACATAAACTTCCGTCTTACCTGAAGATGTAACCCCTTTTAACAAGGTAACCTTACCAGCTTCAAATGAAGATTTAATATCCCCTAAAGCCGCTTCTTGATATTCATTTAAATCTTTGGAATCTGAGCTCTCATTTTCCCCATCATAATTAACACGATCGGTCTTTATAAAATATTCTTCTAAAATCCCCTTATCAACCAAAGATTTTATAACCGCCTTTGATGCGTTACTGGCTTGCTCAAGCTCTGAAACCTTAATAGGTTTTTGAGTTTTACCCTGCAATTGAAATAGCGACAATACAACTTGGCTTTGTTTGGGAGCCCTTGTCAAGGATTTTAAAAGTTCCTCCAGTTTTTCGTCTGATGTATGTTCGTTTCCTAATTTAACATACCTGACCAATTTAGGCTTATACTGTTCATAAACCTCTTCTTTAAGTACGATGACTTTTTTGGCCAACAAACGTTCCAATACCGGCAACACATTTTTTCGTTCTACTATGGCAGATACTTCTTGGACCTTAAGAACAGATTGATGCTGTAGAGCTTCAAAAACCAAAAACTCGTCATCTAACAGTTCTTCCTCATCAATCTCATACTCATTGTTCCTTAACACCAGGGTTTCACTTTCTAACAAGAATGCACTAGGCAGCGCACTACGGACCACTTCGCCCAAGGTACACATGTAATATTTGGCAATCCACTCCCAGTGTTTTAATTGAGTAGTATGTACAATGGGGAAGTCATCTAAAAGCTGATGTATCTCCTTTGCTTCATAAGCTTGTGGCGGGTCTTGATGAATATCATGAACTAAGCCGGTATAAATTTTGGATTTACCAAAGGGTACCGCAACACGCATACCGGGCTTGAGCAACTTAGCTTCTTCACTGGTGATACTATATGTAAAAAGTCGCTCTAACGGAATGGGCAATATAACATTGATAAAGTCTGCCATACCAATTACCCCTCTACACGGACCCAGGTTTGGGTTCTATAGATAAATGCCAAATACCCCCTAACTTTTAATTCATCTGAATTATCTGGGTTTAGCCATATCTTAAACCTAAACGTCATAGCTTGTTCTGGATCAAAAAGTCTTTTCCCCTTCCATTCACCGTCATCGTTAGGTTCACCAGCGGTTATAATCTCCATACCTTCTACAGGCTTATCCTTTAACGCTCCATCACATTTTGTACAGGTAACCCCTTCTTTCCCCTCTTCCAGAATTTTAATGACTTTACCATACATTAATCCGTCTTTCTCATAAATTTCTATGACTCCTTTGGGCAAACCTGTACGATCATCAATAGTCTTCCACTTGCCAAAAACAGATTGACCAAATGTACTTACGGTACACAATAATGTACCAATGAAATAAAACTTTACAATTAGGTCTTTCATTCTTTTCTTGTGATTTTTCTTAGTGTATTCAAGGAGGCGTTTAACTCAAACCCCAACAGCAATATATTGGAATTTAACCAGATGTATACCATTAATATCAACAAACCTCCCAAAGCCCCGTATAATTCATTGTATCGAGCAAATTTTTCCACATAAATACCAAAAAGATAGGACGTAACTAAAAACAATATGGTTGTCATTAATGCACCTACCGAGAAAAATTTTGCCTGCTTACCTTCTCTAGTTCCAAAATAATAAAGGATAGCAGTGGTAAAATATGATAAAATAATAAAGAACAAAACTTTTGCAATTTGGACCCCTATCACCTCATCTTCCCCTAAAATATATCCACCTTGTTTTGCCGCAAATTCTGACAGATAACCTAAAACGTAAAATTCAAAATAGATAAACGCCACAAACCCCACTATAATAAGAATAGCCAAAATTAAGCCTACCATCAAAGCATAAAGGTATTGACGAAAGAAATGGCGGGTTAGCTCAATATGATACGATGTTTCAAATCCTCCAAAAATTGAATTTACACCATTTGCTATCAAAAAAATAGACAATAAAAATGCGGATGATAAGAGACCGCCACGTTTCTGATCTTTTATTTGGGTAAACACTTCGCCAAAATAATCGCCCGTAGCACTAGGTAGAAAAGATTCTAAAAAAAGCTGAAACTGAACATCAAAATCTCCATGTTCTATACTAATGTAAGACACCAAGAAAGGTACCAAGGTAACCATAAATATTATCAAAGGAAACAATGCCATAAACAGACTAAAGGCAATAGCACTGGCTCTTGTAGAAAGCGTTCCCCTTAAAACTCCAAGCACATACATTTCCAGAAGGTCGTAAATAGAAAGCCCTTCAAAACCTGGCAACCTGATTTGTTTTAAAAACCTGACCACCCAATTTACAATTGGTATTTTCTCTAGCTTTTCTTCGACCTCTAAAGACATCTACACTGCTTTTAAGCTCAAATCCAAATTATAAACCGAATGTGTTAACGCACCAGAAGAAATATAATCTACACCACATTCTGCATACTCCCTTATGGTCTTTTCATTAATACCGCCCGATGACTCTGTTAAACAAGTATCCCCAATTAATTCTACCGCTTTTCGGGTATCTTCATAATTGAAATTGTCTATTAAAATACGATACACACCATCTGATTTTAATATCTCTTTAATCTCATCTAAATCTCTTGCCTCCACTATAATCTTTAAATCACGACCTGTTTCTTTCAAGTAATTTTTGGTTTTATCTATTGCCTTGGTAATACCGCCGGCAAAGTCAATATGATTATCTTTTAACATAATCATATCATAAAGGGCAAACCTGTGATTTTCACCACCCCCTATTTTTACCGCCCATTTTTCAAGAGCACGTATACCCGGTGTGGTTTTTCTAGTATCTAATATCTTTGTTCCTGTTCCTTTTAAAAGGTTTACGAACATATTGGTTTTTGTTGCAATAGCGCTCATTCTTTGCATAGCGTTCAGTACCAAACGTTCCGCTTTTAATATGCTTTGCGAACTTCCTTCTACATAAAAAACAATATCGCCATGATTTACCGGTGTACCATCTGTGAGCAATACATCTACCTTTAGATTGGGATCAACAAAATAAAAAACCAGCTTGGCAAAATCTACTCCGGCAATAATTCCCTCATCTTTAACCAATAACTTGGCCTTGCCAGTTGCACTATCTGGAATACAAGCCAAGGAACTATGGTCGCCATCACCTACATCTTCCCTAATGGCATTTGCAATGATTAATTTTATCTCTTCTTTAAACTGGTGTTCTGAAATCATATATTTATAATCTATTGTTACGCTAATTTACAAATCCATTTGTGAAATTGATTTACTTTTGAACTATGACTATAAAACTTTTGGCCATTGGCAAAACCGATAGTTCCCAATTGCAAGAACTTATTGACATTTACCATAAAAGGTTACAACATTATATCAATTTTGAAATAGAAATTATACCCGATTTAAAAAAAACCAAGAATTTATCCGAAGAACAGCAAAAAAATAAGGAAGGCGAACTTATCCTAAAAAAATTAGCTCCTACGGATGTTCTTATTCTATTTGATGAAACAGGAAAGCAATTAAGTTCAGTAGAATTTTCTCAATACTTGCAAAAAAAAATGAATACCGGTATAAAGAGATTGGTCTTTTTAATTGGTGGGCCTTATGGCTTTAGCAGTGAGGTTTATGCAAAGGCTTCAGGTAAAATTAGTTTGTCAAAAATGACCTTTTCACATCAAATGGTACGTCTATTTATAACCGAGCAGCTCTACAGAGCGTTTACTATTTTAAGAAACGAACCCTATCATCACCAATAACCGGCATATTCATGAATCTTTTAGAATAGTAGAATAATACTGGTAAAACATGAACACAAAAAAAATTCGATTTTAGATATAGAATCCTAAACCGAACTTTTTACTTCTTTTTAAATGCTAAAAGATTTTAGTAAAGCACTCTAAATTTAATTGTATTCTCTACTTTTTTCAAAGCCTTGATTACATCTTTATTATATTCTTTGTCCAAATCTGTAATTACATACCCTACTTCATTATCAGTAGACAAATATTGGCTGGAAATATTCAACTCATATTCTGCCAAGACCTTATTGATCTTTGCCATAATACCGGGAACATTCCTATGAATATGCAAGAAACGGTGAACGTTATTTTGCTTTGGCAAACGAATATTAGGGAAATTTACCGCATCTACCGTGTTTCCAGAATTTATATAATCCATAATTTTATTAGGCACAAAATCTGCAATATCTCTTTGTGCTTCTTCTGTACTACCACCTACATGCGGAGTTAGGATTACATTATCAAAACCTTGTAATTTAGTTTTAAATTCTCCGTTGCTTCTTGGCTCATCTGGGTAAACATCAATTGCAGCACCACCTATTTGTCCAGACTTTAAGCTTTCTGCCAATGCGTCTATATCAACAACAAAACCACGAGAAAGGTTGATCAACATGGCACCTTTTTTCATTTGGTTCAATTCTCGTTCACCAATGAAGTTTTTGTTAGCTTTATTATCATCTATATGTAAGGTAACGACATCCGAAACACTTAATAAATCTTCTAAAGTGTTACATTTTACCGCATTACCCAAAGCCAATTTATCATCTACATCATAGTAATAAACCCGCATACCCATAGCCTCGGCTAAAACGGATAATTGTTTACCTATATTACCATAACCAACAATACCTAAGTTCTTTCCACGAACCTCTCGAGAACCGGCGGCTGTCTTTTGCCATTGTCCTTCGTGTATTTCCCTACTACGGTCAAATACACTACGCATTAGCATTATAATTTCACCTATGGCCAATTCTACTACGGACCTAGTATTGCTATACGGTGCATTGAACACCACAACTCCTTTTTTCTTTGCATGCTGCAAATCTATTTGAGTAGTACCAATACAAAAGGCACCAACGACCAATAGCTTATCCGCGGCATCCAGTACTTTTTGGGTGACCTGGGTCTTTGACCTTATACCTAGTACATGAACGCCCTTGATTTTTTCAAGAAGTTCTTCTTCTGGTAAACTATGTTTAATAAGTTCTACGGAAAATCCATCTTCGGATAGGTTTTCAAATGCAGCGGTGTGCACATTTTCTAACAATAGGACCTTGATCCTATTTTTTGGGTACGAAATATTTCTTGGCAACTTGTTCACAAATAAAAATTCATCTAAACTGGGTGTAACAAAATCCGCATTGTTTGCGGCTTTTTCTCTATGCACGTTTTCTGTATATGCAAAAAATTTATCTGCAATACCTGCTTCGCGCATTACATAATCGCTGTATCCATCCCCAATGACCTGAACTTCACCGTCCAAGTTCATTTGCTTAAGGCAATCTATTTTGCCATTATGTTGGGACAATACATTATTTTCATCAAATCCGATAATATTACCTTCCTCATCAAACTTAAATGTATTGGCATATACACGATCGGAAGGAATGTTATACTCTTCTACAATAGGATCAATAAACTCCTTAAATCCACATGATATTACATAAATATCATCTGCATACTTTTCAAAAAACTCTTTATTGGAGGCTATGGATTTTGAAATTTTATTTCGAAGCTCTTTCACCAAGCCATCCAAATCTTCTTTTTTGGCATTCAGCAACTTTATACGCCGCTCCAATGATTCCGTAAATGATATGTCACCATCTATCCCTAAATTGGTGATTTTCTGGATTTCCCTGATTACATCTTCTTTATTGGACCTACCCTCTAAGGTCATTTCCGCAAGAACATCCAGTGCCTCTACCCTGGTCAAGGTACTGTCAAAATCAAAAACGTATTTTCTACTCGTTTCGGTCATTACCAACTACTGTTTTGGATTAAGGGTTTTAAATAAAATTAAGTATCAAAAGTAAAAATTAAATTTGTCCTGTTAAACGATATCTTGCAAATAAAACAAAAAGGTAAAGTAATGGTGTATATATAATCAAAATGCCAGTGTTATTTTAAAAACTGTATAATCACATTAGCAAATTCCTTGGTCTTGTATGTCTTATTATGATTACCCTTTACCATAGTAAAATTTCCATTCTCAAAGGTTCTCGCCAAGGTATTGGGGTTCCCGTTTTCCTTATCCTGATCACCACAAACTACCAAAACCTCCGTGCTAATGGCATTTAACTCATTAATTGATGTTACAGGTTGATGTTTCTGCTGCAAATGTAGAGACCGTAAATCTGCCTGTATGGATTTGGCATAATCTACCGCATCTTTAGTTTGTTCATTACTATCGCCTTTAAATGCATTGGCAAACATTATTCTTTTATTCCATTTAGGATTGGTAAAATCTATTCCCATACCCCCTAAAACCGCTTTCGAAATCCGTTTATCTACCGTGAGTAATTTAGCTAGAAGAATACTACCTCTTGAATACCCTACTGCACTATATGATTTAACCTCTAAATGATCCATTAACAACTTTAAATCTGTTACTTCCGCATTGTTGATATATGCATCATCATTTTGTGGTTTTCCCGAATCGCCGTTTCCTCTTAAATCAGGTATAATTACCCGATACCCTTTTGCCAACAAATCATTTTTCAACGCGGTATTATCCCAAGATTTGCGGCTATTGATAAACCCATGAATCAATAATACAGCCCTGCCTTCTCCTTGATCGGTATAAACAATGGGTACACCATCAAATGAATTAAACCTATTTTCCTGGGCACCACAGACCATTGAAAATAATACGATACCCGTTATAAAAAGACTTTTCTTGAGCATGATATTAATATTGTGCCATATAAAGTAATCCCGCCAAAATTGCCAAACCAAAACTTACCAGTGTTCCTATTAAAATATATTCAGTAAGCTTTCTATTGTTACGTTCCTTAAGGTCATTAAACCTGAACACAGACTTAGCCGCTATTAATAATCCAATGACTTCCCACCTACCTATTACTATAAAAATCAAAACAAATAGGCGTTCTATCATTCCTATATATTTACCGGCATTTGGCAAGGACTTATGATCAGTTTCTATTTGGTTGGACATACCTTCTAAAATCTTACCCATAATAATTGCGGCCGGATATGTAACAAATACTATTGCCGTAATTAAATACCAATCTAGATGCTGAAACAACATAGCAGTTTTACTATATAGATTCCCATAAAAAACACATATATAAACCAGCATTATGTGCAAGGCTTGGTCTATAAAAAAAGGAATACTTTTATTTTTAAATAACGGACCTGCATATAGCTTAAGCAAATCTATTCCAAAATGACCCAATGCTATCACTAGCGCAATATGCCACATATCAAGGTTCCACAATAAGAGCATGTATAATGCAAAATGTAGCAATATGTGGAAGTACAAATACCTTGAAGTTATTTTGTTGGATTCTTTGTGTACCACCCATTTAACGGGTTGAAGTATGAAATCACCAATTAAATGCGCCAAAATCAATTTTATAAATACCAACATTCTAAATTTCAGTTATTACTTCTTTATAATAGGATAATAAATCCAATACCAAATCTAATCTTGCTCTTTTTAAACGCTGGCTCACTGCAGATTGCTTAATACCTAGTTTTTGAGCTATTTCTTTTTGTGAATCATTAGGATAATCCAAGACCAAGGTTACAATTTCTGCGGACACCACGCTCCAATCATCCATAAAATCAAGAGCTAATTGCAACATAAGGTTTAATGTTCTATCATGGGTCTTATCTCCTGTAGCAATACTTAAATTGACCTTACTTTCCTTAAGCGATTCAAAATTTCTCCCTGAACGTTGGTAGGCAGGTCCGTTAGATTCCGTTACCCCAGAACCTATATAGGTCTCTAGCCCTACCCCTATTCCCATTCTTACATCAAGACCTTTAATAGTCTTTAGCATTGCCTTTATTCTAATTGCGGTGAACAGGGCATTCTGTTTTTTTACTTTGAGCTGAAATTCATCCCCTCTATATATTTCCCAATTCATAGGTGATGGTCCAAATTCATTAAAATATGATTTCAATAAACCTATCCATTGCGAAGAGGGATAATTTTCAGAATTTATGATATCTCCGGTAATAATTGCTATCATGATTATTATTTAAAACACTAATATATTCAATTATAAGTAAATTAACTAATATTTACAAGTATTAGTGATTTAACTAATATAGCATTAAAACCAACGTCTAGTTAGTGTACAATATTCTTTATAGGCACGACCAAATTTTTCCTTTAAACTTAATTCCTCAGGAATAATTTGAAACCGGTTCATATAAGCAACAAACCCAGCAGCGACCAACGTATTGAAAGCGTTGCCCAAATACACTCCCAATGCCAATAGAAACAATAACATGGCCAAATACATAGGATTTCTTGAGTATTTAAAAACTCCGTCAACCACTAAATTGCTTGCTTTATTTGGACGGGTAGGATCCACAGTTGTCTTGGCCCTATAAAATTGAAACAAAGACGTTACTACGATAATTACGGCAAATAGTAGCAAGACCTTAAAAAGAACCATACGTCCAAAAAAGTCAAAATGACCAAAAGGTAACACTAGATCAAGACCAAACATTAAAAGTCCAAAGACTACAAAAACAACTGCAGGAGGTAACTTTAATTCCATTTTATAAAATTACTATTTTTGAAAATCAAAACTAATTTATTGATTCCCCAATTTATTGAAATGAAACTTGTATTCGCTACCCACAACCCAAATAAACTTAAAGAATTACAGAAATTGGTTCCAGCTTCAATAGAATTGATAAGTCTTGAGACACTTGGATGCCACGACAACATACCCGAAACTAAAAACACACTGGAAGGCAATGCAAGACTTAAAGCGGATTTTATAACGAACAAATATAAGTTACCCTGTTTTGCAGATGACACCGGACTGTTGGTGAATGCCTTACATGGCGAACCGGGTGTGTATTCCGCGCGCTATGCCGGTCCTGAAAACAACGCGCAGGCCAATATGGCCAAATTATTGACCAACCTCAAAGACGCAACGGACCGTACCGCTTTTTTTAAAACGGTTATCGCCCTAAATTTAAATGGTGAAACCCATATATTTGAAGGTAAAATAGATGGGGAAATTACCAAGGCACAACACGGAGAACAAGGATTTGGTTATGACCCTATTTTTAAACCAATGGGTTACGACCAAACATTTTCCCAATTACCATTATCAGAAAAAAACCAAATTAGTCACAGAGGAAGGGCTTTTCAAAAATTAATAGCATATTTAAAGGACACGAATGTTACAAGATAAAAACAAAAGGGAAACGGTAGAAGTTTCGGTCGCATCGGAAAAGGCAGAAGCCATTGGCGGTGTACTTATTGCAATTTTTGCCGCCCTAATGGCCATTTCGCAAATGGTAAACGGTGAATTGGAAGAAGAAATGATGATTGCACATAACAATGTGGTCAGCTACTCTAACTGGTATCAATCTAAAAGCATCAAAGAAAGCCTTAAGGAAAGTGAACATGACTATTTAAACGCCTTGATCAGCACAGGGATAATTTCCGAAGAAAAAATTCCCTTAGTAGAAGAAAAAATTAAGAATGTCCAAAATAAAATCAAAAAATATGGAGCCGAAAAAATTGAAATTCTAAACGGTTCTTCCAGTGTTGGAAAGGATAACTGGACCCAAGACATTGATGGCGAACTTGGTAAAATAACAGGAGTAAAGGAATGGCAAGAACTGGCGGCTTCTTATGACTACGCTACCAAAAAATTTGATTACGGAATGCTTTTTTATCAAATATGCATTGTCTTAGGTGCTGTTTGCATCATTATTTACGATAATCCGCTACTCCAAAAAAGTCTAATCGTATTAATGATAGTATTTGGTATCATTGGTAGCATACTTTCCATCTACGGCTATTTATTGGCCCCTTAATATTACTTGTCAATATATTATACCAGTCCAATAATTCATAGTACCTTTGCAAATTAATTAACGCCGCTGGTATAGCATGTGTTGCGCTGAGTCTAAATAGGTTATATACGATAATCGCTCTATGCAACATTCATATTTGCGATTTAGTATAACATATTTATGACAAAGTTTGAAGCACTGGGACTAGAAAAGTCCTTATTAGATGCTATTACTGATATGGGTTTTGAAACCCCATCAGAAGTACAAGAAAAAGCAATTCCTATTTTATTGGAAAGTGAAACCGACCTAGTTGCCTTAGCGCAAACCGGTACCGGTAAAACAGCCGCATTCGGTTTTCCACTAATTCAAAAAATAGATAGCGATAGTAGAACCACACAAGGTTTGATACTGTCTCCTACCCGTGAGCTTTGCTTACAGATTACAAAAGAAATGCAGGCGTATTCAAAATACGAACGCAATGTAAATGTTGTTGCCATTTATGGTGGCGCCAGCATTACGGAACAAGCAAGACAGATAAAACGAGGAGCTCAAATTATTGTAGCTACACCCGGTAGAATGAAAGATATGATCAGCAGACGTCTTGTTGACATTTCCAAAATTGACTATTGTGTTCTTGATGAAGCTGATGAAATGTTGAACATGGGCTTTATGGAGGATATCAAAGATATTCTTTCCGGAACGCCTAATGATAAATCTACCTGGTTGTTCTCGGCTACCATGCCAAGAGAGGTTGCTATTATCGCTAAGAAATTTATGCATTCACCACAAGAAATTACAGTGGGTGCTAAAAATTCCGGTGCATCTACCGTACAACATGAATATTATGTTGTTGGTGGTAGAGATCGTTACCCTGCCCTTAAGAGATTAGCAGATACCAATCCAGATATTTTTTCAGTCGTTTTCTGCAGAACAAAACGAGATACGCAAAAAGTAGCCGAAAAATTAATTGAAGACGGTTACAATGCCGGTGCATTGCACGGAGATTTAAGTCAGAACCAACGAGATTTGGTCATGAACTCTTTCCGTAAGAAGCAAATTCAAATGCTTGTAGCTACCGATGTTGCTGCGCGTGGTATTGATGTAGATGATATTACACACGTAATCAACTATCAGTTACCAGATGAGATAGAAACGTATACTCACCGTAGCGGAAGAACGGGTAGAGCCGGAAAATCCGGTATTTCTATGGTTATCGTTACCCGTAGTGAGCAACGTAAGATCAGAGCAATTGAAAATAAGATCAATCAAAAATTCCTATCCAAAAAAATTCCTACGGGAATGGAAATTTGTGAAATCCAACTATATCACTTAGCCAATAAGATAAAGGACACGAAAGTTAACGAAGAGGTAGATGCTTACTTACCTGCTATTAACGATGTTCTTGAAGGAATCGATAGAGAAGAGTTGATTAAAAAAATTGTCTCTGTTGAGTTTACAAGATTCTTTAACTATTACAACAAGGCAAAGGACTTAAATTCTTCTGATAGCGGTAGAGACCGTGATAATGGCAGAGCTGAAATACCAACAAGTGGTTCAGTAAGATACTTTGTAAACGTTGGTGAAAGAGACGGTTATGATTGGATGTCTTTAAAAGACTTCATTAGAGATACTGTAGGTTTAGGGCAAGAAGATGTATTTAAAGTAGATGTTAAAGAGAGTTTTTCTTTCTTTAATACCGAGGCAGAAGTCACTCAAAAAATTCTGGATAAGTTTACCGACTTTAAGGTTGACGGACGTTTTGTAAATGTAGAAGTTTCCAAAAACCCTGGCGGTGGCGGTGGTAGCCGTCGCAGAAGCGGTGGTGGCGGCTTCAAAGGCAAAAGAAGCGGTCGCAGGGATGACGGCGGTGGAAAAGGAAGAAGAGATGGTGGTTCGCAGTCTAAAGGACGCAGAAGGGACAGAAGCGAATCTAGTGCTCCAAACTCCGGAAAACGACGAAGCAACAAAAGAAAAGGAGATTTCTTTTAGTTAATTGTATATTAAAAATACGCTTCGGCGTATTTTTTTTATTTTGTTTGCAATTAAATTACGCATCTGTACAATGAAATATTTTTTATCGCTTGCACTTATTTTTACTTCCTTATTAGGTTTTTCCCAAGAAACGGAAGAGGGTCAACGCCTTAATGCAGTTGTAAAAAATGCCCAGACCGATCAGCCGCTTGAGAGTGTTCACGTAGTAAACCTAAACCAGGTTTTTGGTACGATCACCAATGAAAAGGGTGAATTTTCAATTACTGCTGCGGTTAACGATACATTATATTTTTCTTTCCTTGGTTTTAAATCGCAAAAAATTAGGGTTACCAACGATATGTTCAAATTTGAAGGTACTGAAATTGCGTTGACAGAGCTTGCTTATGCCTTAGAAGAAGTAATCGTTAGACCTTATCAACTAACAGGCTATTTGGAAATAGACGTAAAGAACCTTCCTATAAACAATGCCTACCAGTACAGTATTTCTGGCTTAGGTGTAAGCTATGAAGGTGGTAACAAGAACCCAAGTGCAGTAACTAAAGTATTGGGTGCAATTTTAAATCCGGCAGATTTACTACGGAATTTGTTTGGAAAAAAACCTGCACAATTACGAAAGCTTAGACAAATGCGTGAAGATGATGAAATACGCAATTTATTGGCTTCTAAATTCGATAGAGAAACCTTGACGGAATTCCTTCAGCTAGAAAAAGTAGATATTCAAGACATTCTTAATAATTGCAATTATTCCAAATCCTTTATCACTACGGCCAATGACCTTCAGATACTTGATGCCATCAGTAGTTGTTATGAGGAATATAAAGTTCTCAACAGAAAGAAATAATATTTTTTAAAACGGAATCCTTGTTATAGCTTTAAAGCAAATAACAGGAAAATGAAAAACGTATTCTTTCTAGGGCTATTTACCGTATTCTTAATTTCTTGCCAATCAAATTCTAAGCAAGAAGTAAAAACTAATGTCGATACCCAAGCACAAGTAGATACCACTAAGAAGAACCCTAATTTTCAATGGGAAGCTGCTACGGTTTATTTTCTTTTGACCGACCGATTTAACAATGGCAACCCTAACAACGATATCAACTTTGAGCGTGATGAGGAAACAGGAAAGCTTAGAGGTTTTTTAGGAGGTGATATTCAAGGAATTACCCAGAAAATAAAAGAAGGCTATTTTACAGACCTTGGTGTAAATGCCATATGGTTTACCCCTGTTGTTGAACAAATTCATGGTGCTACCGATGAAGGTACCGGAAACACATACGCTTATCATGGATACTGGGCTAAAGACTGGACTGCACTTGACCCCAACTTTGGAACGGACAAGGACTTAGAAACGTTAATTGACACTGCACATAAAAACGGAATACGTATTTTATTGGATGTGGTGTTAAACCATACCGGTCCGGTTACCGATGAAGATCCTGTGTGGCCAGAAGAATGGGTACGCACCTCACCTACCTGCGAATTCACTACCTACGAAAATACGACCGCTTGTACTTTGGTGAACAATTTACCGGATATTCTTACGGAATCTGATGCTGCGGTAAACTTACCCGATGCTTTAATGGCAAAATGGAAAGAGGAAGGTAGATTAAGCGAAGAGCTAGATGAGCTAGAGTTGTTCTTTGATAGAACAGGCTACCCTAGAGCACCTCGTTTTTATATTATTAAATGGCTAACCGACTATATTCATAAATATGGTGTAGATGGGTTTAGGGTAGATACGGTAAAACATGCCAATGAAAATGCATGGGCAGAATTATACAAAGAAGCTTCAGCGGCTTTTGAACTTTGGAAAAAGAAGAATGCTAATAAAGTATTGGACAACAAGCCTTTTTATATGGTAGGTGAAGTGTATAACTATGGTATTTCGGGCGGACAAGAATTTGACCTGGGCGATAAAAAAGTAAATTACTTTGACAACGGATTCAAAAGTCTTATCAACTTTGAACTAAAGACTGATGCCGAAAAAGACTATGAATCTATTTTTAGCAAATACAGCAAACTATTACATACTACATTTAAAGAAAAGAGTGTCTTAAACTATTTAACGTCTCATGATGATGGGCAACCTTTTGACCAAAAAAGGGAGAATCCCAAAAAAGCTGCCAACATATTATTGCTTACCCCAGGGGCATCTCAAATATATTATGGTGATGAAACTGCACGTAGCTTAATTATTGAAGGCACAGAAGGCGATGCTACCTTACGCTCGTTCATGAATTGGAAAGAATTGGATAGCTTGCCAAAAACAAAAGAAATTTTATCTCATTGGCAAAAACTTGGAACGTTTAGAAACGACCATCCTGCTATAGGCGCAGGCATACATAAAAGGATTACCCAAACTCCGTATGTATTTAGTAGATATTTCTCCAAAGATGAATATGTAGATAAAGTCGTTATAGGTTTAAATCTTCCAAAAGGAGAAAAAACCATATCGGTTAAAGGTGTTTTTGGTGATGGCACAAAACTATTTGACCGCTATTCGGAAACCGAAGTTACAGTAGAAAACAATAAGGTAATGCTTGACAATGAAAATGATGTAGTTTTATTAGAACTATTGAATTAGCCTTTTTTAGGTGTTGGAATGCAAAGCAATCCTATTGCCCTCAGTATCTTTTAGCAACCCCATAAATCCGTGTCCCTCGCCTATTTCGGTTTTGGGCTGTAAAATCTGTCCTCCTGCTGTTTTAACTTTATCCAATACGTTGGTAACATCTTCACAACCAAAATAAACCACAGCTCCATGGGTCATACTAGGTTTATATTCTTCATGTACTACCAATGCTCCGCTAGACTGACCAACACTTTGTTTATCCGGAAATAAGCCCATTACAAACTCCCCAAATTGATTTACCGTAATGGTAACATCAAATATGGATTCATAAAATTTTTGAGCTCTATCCATATTCGTTACGGGGATTTCAAACCATGTAATCATAATTAACTATTTAAATTACGTTTTAAATTCTCCAGTCCTTGTTCAAAATCTTTCCCAACCATTTTGTCCATGTTCATAAACAACATCATTATACTCATGGGAAACTTATTTTTACCTGAAAAACCCCAGGTAACCTTACTCTTATTTGGCCCCAATTCTATTAAGTCCATATAAGATTCAGATTCAGACTTGTAGGGTTTTAAAAACCGTAAATCTTGCTCCATGCGCTTGCCGTCAACAATTTTAGTGATTTCTTGCTCTCCCTCTCCTACTTCTTTATTGCCGTTCCAATAACTAATGGCGCCAACAGTACCGTCCGTACCAATTATTTTTTGTTCCATATTGGGGTCTTTTTTAGACCATGGGGACCATTGGTTCTGCTTTTCTAAATATTTAATATGTTCCCAGACCTTGTCCGTTGGGTGGTCTAGTTCAATACTCCTATAAACATGATAATTTTTTGGGGCAATTAACGCAAGAAACAATACTATAAAAAGTAGTATTCCAATTATTATAATGACTGTAAACATATTGGTGGTGAATTGGTTATCTAGAACAAGTTAATAAAAAAATTAACTATCCCTCTCATATCGCTCAAGAATATCATCAATGCTCTTAATGGACTTTTTCGTCCAATCCAAACGCTTGGCAGCCATTTCTTCAGGCGTTAGTTTCCAATCTATTTTCGTGGACTTTAATTGCGAAGTTAAATGTTGAAGAATAATTGCGGCCGATACGGAAATGTTCAAACTTTCGGTAAAACCTACCATAGGTATTTTTAAAGACGTGTCCGCATTTTCTAAAACATACTTACTTAACCCTGTTCTTTCCGTACCAAAGAACAGTGCCAATTTATCCGTTACTTCAAAATCTTGTAGCATTGAACTATTGGCATGCGGACTTGTTGCCACAATTTTGTAGCCTTTGTCCCGTAATACTTCCAGAGCTTCTTTAGAATCTTTGTAGCGAATAATGTCTACCCATTTTTGGGCGCCCATAGCAATTTCACTGTCTAAGCATTGACCGTATTTACGTTCAATAATATGTGCTTGTTGTATACCAAAAGACTCGCAACTACGTATAACCGCACTAGTATTATGCATTTGATAGACATCTTCTATAGCTACTGTAATATGATTGGTGCGTTGATTTAAAACTTCATTAAAACGCGCTATTCTCTCTTTAGAAATAAATTGCTCTAAATATGTTAAAAGCTTTTCATTTATCATGTGAGCAAGATAAGAAAAGTATATTTTTAACCAGAAAGGAGATATATGCAAAACATTGTTGTACTTACAGGCGCTGGAATTTCTGCGGAAAGCGGACTAAAAACATTTAGAGATGCAAATGGTCTGTGGGAAGGCCATGACGTGATGGAGGTAGCAACTCCACAAGGCTTTCAAAAAAACCCGGAACTGGTTCTGGAATTCTACAATCAGCGTAGGAGGCAATTACTGACCGTTGAACCAAATGCCGCACATTTAGCACTAGCAGAATTAGAAACTCATTTTAACGTGGATATCGTTACACAAAATGTAGATGACCTTCATGAACGTGCAGGAAGTTCTAACGTACTTCATTTACATGGTGAACTTTTAAAAGCCAGAAGTATACATGCTGAAAATGAAATTTATGATTGCAGAAAAGATATTTTACTGGGCGATACTTGTGCCAACGGACATCAACTTAGACCACATATTGTTTGGTTTGGAGAAGCGGTTCCTCTTTTAGAGAACGCAATTGCTATCACTAAAAAGGCTGATTGTTTAATTATTATTGGTACCTCAATGCAGGTATACCCCGCAGCTAGTTTAATAGATTATACCCAACCAGACATTCCTATATTTTTTATTGATCCCAAACCGGCATTGACAGGTAATCACCACCTAACCGTAATTTCAAAGAATGCCGTAGAGGGCGTACCTACTTTGGTTGCCTCCCTAATTGATAGATAATACGGGTTTGTTTAACCCACTCCATTATTTCGTTGGTATCCTCTTTGGTAAGTTCAGCGTTATCATGCAAAAATGTATACTCCGTCAATGGCATCTCGCCACTTACGACCACTTCTTCTATTTCTTCCAATAAATGAACTTTTTTATCCAGGGTATAATTCTCCCATTTAGAAAAATTTAAATGCTCTTTTCCTTCCTGAACATGGTCCGCTATCCAATAGGATATTGGAGCAATATTATTATACCATGGGTATGCCGTGTTGTCACTATGGCAATCATAGCAAGAATTTTCAAAAGTTGTCCTTAAACGCTGTGAAGGATTGGTTTCATTAGTAAAAGCTACGGTGTGGTCTCCTGGAGAAATATTTTTTGTAGGACTATAAAACTGCATGGCGATGATAATTATAATAACGCCTAAGCCTATTTTTTTTAGTATTTTCATATTTGGGGGAAATATGAAATAAAGATACGGTTTTATGACAAAGGAAACACTGTGCAATGCTTTGAATTATATCAATGCATCAAGGGAAAAAAGAAGTGAAATGGCTACAACTATTTTATCCCAACCCACATTGATCCCTTTGCTAGTCCAAATTATGAAAGATGATATGGACCCCATATCCTGCAAAGCTAGTTGGGTGCTAGAATTTGTTGCCAAAGATGATATTAACCATATCTACCTAGTTATAGAACCCTTTTTAGATGCTCTACCCTTCTTGTCCTTAGAGTCTTCTATTAGACCGGCATCAAAAATTTGCGAAATGCTGGTAGATAATCATTATAATGGAGGCCAATTAGATTCCAAACTCACAAAAGCCCAAATAAATACCATTGCAGAAATAGCTTTTGATTGGTTGATCGGCGAACATAAAGTGGCCACAAAAGCATATTCCATGACAATATTATTATTGACAGGAAAAACCATTATCTGGATACATGAAGAATTGGAGCAAATTTTAAAACAGAACTACGAAAATGGAAGCGCCGCTTATAAGGCACGTGCTAGAATGACATTAAAATCCCTTAAAAAACTTAAAAATAACTAAGCTTTTTATCTCCCTGCCCCATTTTGGAAATATGCCCTATAACTTCTGCACATAAGTGTTTTAAACTATGTCTCTAATAGGTATATTTGCCGCTTAATAATTCAACCGTTCATTATGTCTCTTAACGCACTTAATGCTATTTCTCCAATAGATGGGCGATACAGCTCTAAAACAAAATCACTTTCTCCTTTTTTTTCAGAAGAAGCGCTAATCAAATATAGGGTTAGGGTAGAAATTGAATATTTTATTGCCCTATGCGAAATACCTTTACCGCAATTGGCAGATTTTGACATAACCAAATTTGAGGCTCTTAGAAAAATATATTCCCAGTTTACCACTGCAGATGCCCAAGAAATCAAAGAGATTGAAAGGACCACCAATCATGATGTTAAGGCGGTAGAATACTTTATTAAAAAGGCATTTGATACCTTAGGACTATCATCATATAAGGAGTTTATTCATTTTGGATTAACTTCCCAGGATATAAACAACACGGCTATTCCCCTTTCCATAAAGGAAGCTATGAATGATGTTTATGTGCCTCAATATCAAGAATTATTAGAGAAAATCAACTCCTTAGCAGAAGAGTGGAGCAATGTACCTATGCTTGCCAGAACCCATGGTCAACCTGCCTCTCCTACCCGCTTGGGAAAAGAAATAATGGTTTATGCAGTGCGTTTAAAAGAGCAGTTTAATTTATTGAACGACATCCCTAGTGCCGCTAAATTTGGTGGCGCAACGGGAAATTTTAATGCACATTTAGTAGCATATCCTGGTATTGATTGGAAAGCATTCGGTCAAAAATTCGTTCAAGAAAAATTGGGTCTTCAACATTCGTTTCCAACAACACAAATTGAGCATTATGACCACATGGCCGCTTTGTTTGATTGTCTTAAGCGCATAAATACGATAATATTGGATTTGGACCGTGATTTTTGGACCTATGTTTCCATGGATTATTTTAAGCAGAAAATTAAGGCTGGCGAAGTAGGCTCATCAGCAATGCCACACAAGGTAAACCCCATAGATTTTGAGAATTCTGAAGGTAATTTAGGTATAGCAAACGCAATTTTTGAACATCTCTCTGCCAAACTACCGGTTTCCAGATTGCAAAGAGATCTTACGGACAGTACCGTTCTACGTAATGTTGGCGTGCCTTTTGCACATACAATGATCGCTTTTCAATCTACCTTAAAAGGATTGAACAAATTACTGCTGAACAAAGTAAAGTTTGAACAAGATCTTGAGAACAATTGGGCCGTTGTAGCAGAGGCTATCCAAACCATTTTAAGGCGAGAAAGTTATCCAAACCCATATGAAGCTTTAAAGGGCTTAACCAGGACCAATGAGACAATAAATCAAAAATCCATAGCCAATTTCATTGACACTTTAGAGGTTTCTAATACCATAAAAGAAGAACTTAAGAAGATAACTCCCAGTAATTATACCGGAATTTAAATCACTTTTAATTCAATTACATTTTTCTTTGGTTCATTTCATTTAAAACTAATGATTTGAATTTCAAAGTTTTAGTTTTGCGTTATTACAACAGTAGTTAAACACAAAATTAAAAGTATATGCAAGCAAATTTCTCTGTAGAAGAATCGGTTAGTAGTCTATGGGATAAATTAGGAGGATGGCTAGATGCCATTATATTAAAATTACCAAATTTCATCATGGCTATTTTGGTAATGTTCTTATTCTATCTTTTGGCCCGGGGTATTCGTAAAGTCTTAAAAAGAACCATTCTCAGAAAAATATCTCAAGTATCCATACAGGAAATCATTGCAAAGGTTGTTTTCGTAACCGTTATACTTATAGGTTTCTTTATAGCACTTGGCGTATTGGACCTTGATAAAGTTTTAACCAGTATATTGGCCGGTGCAGGGGTTGTAGGTTTGGCCATTGGTCTGGCTTTACAGGGCACCTTAAGCAATACGTTTGGCGGTTTGATTCTTTCCTTTATGCCACAACTTAAAATAAATGATTTTATAAAGGCTGATGGCGTATCTGGTTTTGTTACCGAAATAAGCTTACGTAATATCATCATTAAACAACCGGATAATAATGTAGTTGTAATTCCCAATTCTAAATTTATTGATGGTTCTTTTACCAATTATTCCATGAATAATAGAAATAGGATTTTTGTGCATTGTGGCGTTGGTTATGAGAGTGATCTGCAAATGGTAGAGGACCTAACGGTAAAGGTAATACAGGACAATTTTGAACAGAACGATGGGGAGTCCGTAGAGTTTTTCTTTACTGAATTTGGTGACAGTTCCATTAACTTTATGGTTCGTTTTTGGGCAGATTGTATTAACGTTAAACAAGAACATGCTGCCAGACATAAGGCAATAAAATTGATCAAGAAACATTTTGATGAACGGGATATCAATATTCCTTTCCCTATACGCACCTTGGATTTTGGTAAGAATAGTTTACAAATGGTAAGTGAATAAGCTTAAAAAAAATCCCGTTGCGCAATTACAACGGGATTTTTTACAATTCAAAAAACAACTTACTTATTTATTTGTACTTCATGTGGATAAGGTATTTCAATACCTGCTTTGTCCAATGCATGCTTACTTCCTTCTATCGTAGCAAAAAATACATCCCAATAATCTTCTGGCTTACAAAATGGCCTTACCACCAAATTAACGGAACTATCTGCCAATTCAGAAACATTTACTGATGGGGCCGGGTCTTTTAAAACCTTAGGGTTGGCCACTAACATATCCAATAAAACTTCTTTGGTTTTCTTTAGGTCAGAACCATAATCTACCCCAACTGTCGTATCTACCCTCATTTTACCTTCAGCAGTATAATTTATAATATTACCGTTAGCCATGGCCCCATTAGGTATAATGGCCAATTTATTCTGGGGAGTAACCAATTTTGTGGTAAAAATTTCAATTTCCTTTACATTGCCCAATACACCTTGAGCTTCAATTAAATCTCCAATTTTGTAAGGCTTAAAAATGATCAACAATACACCCCCGGCAAAATTGGAAAGTGAACCTTGTAATGCCAAACCAATGGCCAAACCTGCTGCCGCTATTACCGCCGCAAAAGTAGTAGTTTCTACACCTAGTACTGAAATCACAGTAATTAATAAAAAGATGGTAAGTGCCCACTTTACTAAACTCAACAAAAATTTCTGTAACGATTCATCGTATTCCTGGGCGGACATTCCTTTTCTTACCAACCCTACCAATTTCCTAATAATCCATGAGCCAATTACATACATGAGAATGGCTATAATTACTTTAGGTCCGTATTCTAATAATAAATCAATTCCTTTGTCAATCCATAATTGTACTTTTTCCATATTCTTTAATGTGTTTTAGGTTGTAATTAATTGTTCTTATTTATAAGACACCAAATTGTGCAAAAAGTCACTTTTACTTTTCATATACATTTTAAATCACAAAAAAACCCGTTATCATTGATAACGGGTTTTAAATTATTTTTTTATAAAACTTAATTTTTAAATAAATTTCCCAATTGTTCCAATCCTTCTCCTTTAAGTTCAGATTTCTCCATTGCCTTGATTAACTTTACAAAACTGGCCGGGTTCATATCATTGCCCAATACACGTATCAGTATTAAGCCTTTTTCATCACTATCACCATAAACTACAATTTCGTCTATGGAGTCATCATCGCCCTTTAACTGTATAGTAGCCTTACCATATGCCGTATTCATTTTCATGAGCTCACTAAAATCATCACCCTTTAAAATAGTCTTTATGGTTGCTTTCTGCACTTCATAATCTGCCGTATTCGCTTCATTTTTCTTAAAGGCCAAAATATTCAGCTTTTTAAGTGAACTGGCAGTTTTTTCTTGAGCCTCACTTAAATTTACCTTTTCCATGTTCAATAAACTGGCGGGTACATCAAAGGACATAAAATTTGGGTTTTCTGAACTGGAGACAAAATACTGCTGTAAACTTTGTCTAGACGAGCATGAGCTAACCATAATGACCAACAAAAGGGAGAAAATCCAATATAAATTTTTCATAAGTATCCGTTGTTAAACAACGAAAGCCTAATCAAAATGAAAAGGCTTTTCGCATATTTTTAATTATTTACCAGAAGCTTTATTCAAGTCTTTTGGTAAGTTCATCTTATTGGTCAATGAACCAATTTTATTTAAGTCAATGTCTCCTGTAAGGCTTACAAGAACAGTTTCAAGTTTGCGCCCATGGTGACCAACTTCTACATTCTCCAAACCGGAAACGAACATTAGCAATTCTGTAACGTGGTCTTTTTTATTACCATCCCTTACGTAGAATTTAACGTTAACATCCTTATCCTTAACCCGCATTAACTCTTCAAGTTTTGAGGATTTTAGATACTTTTTAACTGTTGCCGTCATATCTGCTGCCACTGAGGCGTCTTCCGTCATAAATACCTTAACGTTCTTTAAACCACTTGCAATGTCCATAAACTCCTTGGCTTCGGCATCATCGCTCATACTGCCAATTTTAGAGACTAGGTCTATCATACCCTTGTTTACGATTACAGAACCCACATTGTCCATATTTTCGTATTTATCGAATACGGATTGTGAAAAGCCTGTTAATGGTAACATGGCCAATAAAAATACTACTACTACTTTTTTCATGATTGTTGCTTTTTGGACCATTTCACTAAACACTAGTTTTCTTGGTCGATTAATTGATGAATATTTGTTGTTCTTGTATGATGTGTTGTGTAAGGGCCATCATAACCTGAACCTATTATTAATTACCCTTATTCCCTGCTTTACCTAATTGATCGCCACCGGGCAGATCCATTTTGTCCGTTAACTTGGATACTGATTTTAAATTGATATCACCGGTTAATGATAACAGTACGGTTTCTAATTTTTTACCATTGATATCAATGTCCATTTCCTTCATGCCGGTCACGAACATTAGCAATTCTTTTACGTGATCACTATCCTTACCTTCCTTTACATAGAATTTTACATTTGAACTACCGTCACGCACGCGCATTAATTCTTCAAAAGAAGAGCTCTTTAACCTATTGCTTACCCAACTGTCAACATCTTTACTAATAGAAGGGTCTTCTGTGGTTATTACCTTAAAACTTGTAATTGAATTTACTAGTTCAAAAAATTCTTTTGCCTCTGGATCATCTGAGCTAACACTCATTTTCCCCAACATCTGAAACATTTTTGGCTGCATGGCAACAAAGGTCACCTTATCATTATCCTCATATTTATCAAAAATATCTTGAGCATTACTAATTACGGGGGCTAACACTAAAAGCGCTAAGACTATTATCTTTTTCATTTTAATTTTTTTTCGTTAAAAATTTATTCGTTGTTTTTTCAAATTCCTCTAAATGGTTCAGTTGTTCCGTACCTTTATTAAAGTTCATTGCCAATAAGGCAAAAGCCTCTTTTGCAGATTCAATTTCCTCTGGTGTATACTCATCTGCAAGAGTAACAGGAGTTGGTGTAGGTTGATAAAAATATAACCCTACCATAAAGACCGCTATAGCTGCAACGGAAGCCCATTTCAAATAATTTCTTCTAGGTTTTAATGGCACCTGCTTTGTAAAGCGTTCTTCTTTGGCTTTGGTAAAGTAATTGAACAAAGGTGCATGCTGCTCTAAATGTGGAGCTATATTACCCTCTTCAAAGTACTTCCTAAGTAGCTCTTCTTCCGCAACCGTAGTAGTTGCTTCAAAATACTTTTCTATTAATTTTTCTATGTTATGCAATTCCATAATTATGCTTTTCCATTAATTTTTCCCTTACGGTTTTTCTTGCCCTGGACAAAGCTACCCGTATGGCCGTAGGTTTCATATCCAGTAATTTTTCTATTTCCTCATATTCATATTGTTCTACATCCCGTAGTTGCAAAACCATTTTTTGCTGCTCCGGTAACTCATCCAAAATACGTTCTACCCAATTAATACTATCCTTTGCCTCTACTTGGCTCTGTAAAGATGCATTACTATCCGTATAATTGCTATGTACCAATTTTAAATTTCCTGCTTGTTTGGACTTTAACCGGTCCAAACAGAAATTCTTGGTCATGGTCATTGCAAATGCCTCTACGTTGTTATAAGACGCCATTTTTCCTTTTTTGGACCACAACTTGACCAGTATCTCTTGGGTAGCATCCTCTGCTTCTTCCGTTGATACCAATAATCTTTTGGCCATTCTAAAAAGCTTATCCTTAAAAGGCATTACAATATTTAAAAACTCTGTTTGTTTCATTTCAGGTTTGGCTGTTCATAAGCTTGTTAACAGGCTTACAAAATGAAGACGAGCTAGAACGATTTTTGTTACAATAAATTTTTATTTTGATCACTTGTAAGTAAATTTAACATCTTAATGCTTGTAAATTACGTACATAAATGAAAATGCATTTGCTTAGGTGCTGCATAAACATTCTTTTTTTGGAATGTTTTTTGTTACATAAGTAAATACTCACTAAAAAAATTACTATGAAAAAATTTTTCCTGTCCCTACTATGCCTAGGGTTAATTGCTACTTCCTGTAATAAAAATGATGATGACCCCATTATTGAAGAAGAAGAAAAAGAAGAGATTGAAACCCCCGTTGAAGAAGAAGTTGATATTGAAGTGCAGAATTTTTTATGGCAGACCTTAAACCTCTATTATTTTTGGCAAGGTGAAGTTACCGATCTTGCGGACGACCGTTTTGATACCCAGGCAGCCTATGAAGCCTATTTGACAGAGAATGAAAATCCTTTTGATCTTTTGGAAAATAAATTACTTTTTTCCGAAGACAGATTTACATTTTATGATGAAGATTATAAAAAGCTTGTAAATAGTTCTGCGGGAGTATCCAAAAGTAATGGTCTACAATTTGGACTTTCCTTAATTGGAAATTCTGACGATGTTTTCGGTTATGTAGAATATATCATCAAAAACTCAGATGCATCCAGCAAGGATATTAAAAGAGGTGATGTTTTTATAGGCGTAAACGGTACTAGATTAAATAGGGACAATTATAATCTACTTTTGTTTGGCGATAATGATACCTATACGCTAAATATGGCAGAAATTAACGATAATACCATTAGCCCTACGGACAAGGAGGTTACCTTAACCAAGGTAGAAGGTTTAGTTGAAGACCCCATTCATGTTAGCGAGATCATTACTTCTGGCGATAGAAAAATAGGATATTTTATGTACAACCAGTTCGTTTCTGGAACTGAGGATGAAATGAACGCTATTTTTGCCGATTTTAAGGCGCAAAATATTACAGACCTGGTGTTAGACCTAAGATATAATCTTGGAGGCCGTGGATCAACCGCTGCCGTACTGGCCAGCCTTATTTATGGCACCAATACCAATGACTTGTTTTACAGAACCAGGTACAATGACAAACTACAATCGCAATTTGATAGCAGTTTTACGGATAATTACTTTGTAGGTACTACAGGAACACAAGATGGCAATAGTGATGCCGCATTGTCTTCTTTAAACTTACCACAAGTCTATATTATTGCAACGGGTAGTTCTGCCTCTGCAAGTGAATTGGTTATGGTGGGCTTAGAACCTTATATTGATGTTGTTCATGTGGGGACAACAACCATAGGTAAAAATCAAGGATCCCTCCTATTTGTAGATGACCCGGAAGGGGGCAATGTTTATGATCCCGAAAGAGAAGATCAAATTAACCCTAACGTTCAGTGGGGTTTACAACCAATTATCAGTAAAGTAGAAAATGCTAGCGGATTTTCAGATTATTCTGATGGTATTGATCCAGATATAGCACTTGATGAGGATATTACCAACCTTGGAGTTTTAGGAGATGCAAATGAACCGCTATTGGCCAGGGCCATTCAAGAAATTGTTGGTCAAGGGGCCAAAAGAAATTTTGAGGTACAGATACCTGCAAACCTAATTTCCAGTTCTAAACTTTATAACCCACGTAACGCCACGCTTTTGCTCAATAATGGTAGTATGCCAACCAGTGACTTATTATTGCCCATAGAATAAATAAGGAATAGTTTAGTTTAAATAAATATGAAAAAGAAATTTTTGGCAATATTCATCTTTTGTTTTGTTTTATCATGTTCAAAGGATGAAGATTTAACCTTGCCCACTACGGTAGACCCAGATGGCTCCGCAGATGTAGAGGTGCAGGATTTTATGTGGAAGGCCATGAACTTTTGGTATTTCTGGCAGGAAAATGTAGATGACCTGGCAGATGATCGATTTGAAAATACAACGGAAGGTAGAGCAGAATACACTGCATTTCTAGATTCTGAAAATGACCCCGCATCGTTTTTTGTAAACAAGCTTCAATATATAGAAGATCGTTTTAGTTTTTTTAACGAGGATTATAGGGAACTTACTAATTCCCTTGCAGGAATATCCAAGAGCAATGGAATGGAATACGGATTGGTTCGTTTTCAAGATAGCGAAGATTTATTTGGAGTAGTACGTTACATAATTCCCAATTCTAACGCTGCTACGACTACTATAAAAAGGGGTGATTTGTTTACAGGCGTGGATGGTCAAACACTCACCTTGTCCAATTACCAGCAACTATTATTTACGGGTAACGATACCTACACCCTAAACATGGCAGAATTTGTAAATGGTTCTGTTAGCCCAACAGAGGAAGAAATAGAACTTACCAAGGAAGAAGCACTTGCAGAAAACCCCATTTTAATATCCAAGTCTTTTGAAATTGGTGGTGCCAATATTGGGTATGTAATGTATAACCAGTTTACGAACGAGTATGATGGGCAATTATATAGCGCCATACAAGCTTTAAAATCTGCAGGTATTACCAGTTTAATTCTAGATTTAAGATATAATCCTGGGGGATCGGTTAATACCACGCGTTTGCTTGCCAGTATGATTTATGACACCAATACCTCTAATCTATTTTTAAGAAAAAGGTATAATGATAAATTACAGGCACAATTCAACGACAATCAGTTAGAAGTTTATTTCGCGGATAAGATCGATGGCGAAACCATCAATAGCTTAGGACTTGATAAATTATATGTGCTTACCTCTGCAAGTTCCGCTTCTGCAAGTGAATTACTGATCAATAGCTTGGAGCCGTATATGGACGTCATCCAAATTGGTGATGTTACTAGAGGTAAAAACGAATTTTCTACTACATTGGTAGATGACCGTGATAATTCTTATTTATATACACCATCTAGAGTCAATAAGATAAACCCTAATAACCAATGGGCTATACAGCCTTTGATTGGAAGAAATGAAAATGCAGAAGGCTTTTTTGAATATACCAACGGCTTGCAACCCGATATTTTTTTGAAGGAAGATTATGGCAACCTAGGAATTCTTGGGGACCAAAACGAACCCCTTTTAGCTAGGGCGATACAGGAAATAACTTCGGAAACGGGCAAGCGTGATTTTACAGTGTACAATCCTATAAATATTATAGGAAGTTCAAAAATGACAAACCCCATGCATAACAAAATGATCGATGATACTGTTTATGAATGATTAGGTTTATAACCATATTTATAAAAAAAAGGGCAGCTACTAAGCTGCCCTTTATGTTTTACAAGCTTAACCTAAAGCCAAGTCTTAAATTAAGACCTTCGGTGGTATAATCAACCAATTCAGTATATTCCTCATTTAAAAGATTATCTATTCCTACAAAGGCATCAAACCGTTCTGAAAACTGATGTTTTACCTGAAAGTTTACCAAAGAAAAACTATCCAGATCAACATTTGTAAAGGTTGTAAAATCCGTATCGGTCCTTGAAGAAACAAATTGATAGGAAAGGCCTAAAAAAGTCGTTTTTGAAATGGTATATCCCAAATTGGCATTGACTTTACTTTTGGGTACCCGCAATACCAAAGCATCCTTAACATTGGTGTAGGTATAATTTACTCCCATATCCAAATCTTTAATAGGTAATGCCGTAAAGCTGACCTCTACCCCATTAAAATTAGCGGTTTCCTCAGAATTACGATATTGACTTTCAAAGGTGTTTGGATCTATAGTCACATATGCAATTCTATCCTCTTCCGATCGGTCAAAATACAAGGCATTGATGATAAATTTATCTGACAATTTGTATTCCAGACCTCCTTCTATAGTACGATCTAACTCTGGATTCAAATCTGGGTTTGCGCCAAATGGTCCGTATAATTGTGATAAATTTGGAGCAATATAGGAGGTTGCGTACGAACCTAAAATTTTAAAATATCCAGAATTGATATTTATCCTATAGGACGGATTAAAATTGTAAATTAAATTGGTGCCATAATCACTATGGTTATTTAAGCGTACACCCGCATTCACGTTAATTCCGCTATCACCTACATATACAACATTAACATAAGGGTCTACCGTACTTGCGTTTTGCTCATCACTGAATAAAGTTTGACTATCTATATAATTAAGTCCTACTATGGTATTAAAATTTTCATTAAACGTATACTTATTAAAAACATCTAAAACAAAAGATTGAGAATCGTATGCCGTGGGAAAGCTTGAATTAAACGACCTGTCAATTTGATTTAGGGCTGCATTTACATGCAGGCTACCCTTTTCATAACCATATGTTGATGCCAAACCAAACCGAGATTGCTCACTGGTAAAAGAGAAATCAGCATCTTCAATAGGAAAACCATTATCATAATCACTATTCAGTTTATTATAAAAAGCAGAAGCCGTAACACCAAAACGTTCCGTAAACTGATACCCAACTTTTAAATTACCATCAATCCGTGAAAAAGCATCTGCTTCTGTACCTATGGCTGCCGATAATCCGTCCGTAAATTGATGTCCACCAGAAGCCAATACGGAGAGCTTTCCTTGTTTTGCCGATACATTTATCGTATTGGAAAAATCAGAGACATTAAAATTTTGGTCATCTTGAGATTGGTTGGTACCCATACTAGAAATTACATCCATAGAAAGCCCCTCTTTTTTGGCTTTTTTTGTTGTAATATTAATTACCGCTGTAGCCGCGGAATTTCCATAAAGTGTACTGGCCGCGCCTTTTAAGATTTCTACACGTTCTATTTGCGATGTATTTAAAAGTCTTAAATCATATTCCGCACTGGTACTTGATGGGTCTGATACCTGAATACCATCAATTATAACCAATACTTGACGGTTGTTACCACCTCTTACAAACGTAGAAAGGTTTTGGCCGGCAAAGCTTCGGGTACCATTGATCTCAATGCCACTTTTGGTATTAATAATTTCGGCCAATGAACGGCCTTGTTGCTGCTGCAGTTCTTTTTGCGATATGGAAATTACGGCCTTACCGGAATTTTCACGCTTTAATGCAAACCGCGAATCACTAACGACCACCTCGTCCAACGCAAGAACATTGGTAGAATCTTGTTGTTGGTTTTGTTGCGCACCAACTTTAGCGCATAATAATACTGTGACCGTTGGCCACAAGAAATAATTTTTCATTCGTTTAAATTCATAAACGGGAGTGTAGTATGTCTGTACCCATACGTAAACCTTTATCCCGAAAGTTTAACATTGTTGTTTGAATAAGGCAGGTCTCCTGACTCGTTTAATGATATTTTGCCTTCCCATGTTACTACACCGGTATAGTAAACAAAGTGACTTTGAAGTAAATAACACCCTCGTAACCGAGGTACCAATTAAAACCTATTCGTCAATAGATGTGATTGGCATAAACTTACAGTTGCGGGAACAGTTCCGGATTTTCACCGGATTCCCTTTTAATTTCACTACAACATGTAGCAAAAACCAAAATTCACGGCGAAAATAAACATTTTGTTTAATCTTTCTAGGTAAACTTTTATAATACTACTTTTGAAAAAAAGTTCAGCTACAATGCGCATATATCTTTTACTTTTCTGCTACCTTTTTGTTTTCGTTAATTGCAAGGAACAGGTTAAGGCTCCACAGTCTAAAACTTACCCTAAAAATGGGAACATTACCTATGCCAAAGGGTTCTCCATAGAAAAACAAGACTCTGGCATTAGTATCATAAAAATTACGTCCCCATGGCCACAGGCAGAGGCCTCATTTACTTACGCCTTAATACCCAAGGAAAAGCAAGCCTTCATCACCTTGGACAAAAACGCATATGATGCCATCATAACCGTACCTGTAGAAGATTTGGTGGTTACTTCAACTACTCATATACCTGCACTAGAAGCATTGGGTGAATTAGATAAATTAACGGGGTTTTCAGATACTAAATATATCTCCTCAAAAGAGGCAAGAAAACGTATAGATAACAATCAAATTAAAGAACTTGGTGTAAATGAAAGTTTAAACACAGAAGCTGTAATAGCCCTACAACCAGATGTGGTAATAGGCTTTGCCCTTAACGGTAATACAAATGTTTATAAAACTTTGCAACGTTCTAATATTCCCGTAATCTTTAATGGGGATTGGGTAGAGGAATCCCCATTGGGAAAAGCGGAGTGGATTAAGTTTTTTGCCCCCTTTTTTAACAAGGAAGCAAAGGCCGACTCTATTTTTAATACCATTGAACAATCATACCTTAAAACCAAGAAATTGGCCCAGACCGCAAAAAATAAGCCAACGGTTTTAAGTGGGGCGCTTTATAAGGATGTTTGGTACCTACCCGGGGGCAATAGTTGGGCGGCAAATTTCCTAAAGGATGCCAATGCCAATTATTTATGGCAAAATTCTAATGACCAAGGTAGCCTTTCCTTAAGCTGGGAACAGGTTTTAAAGGTAGCTCAGCATGCTGATTATTGGATTGCACCCGCTCAATTTAAATCCTATGACGAAATGAGATTGGCAAGTGAGCATTATATGCAGTTTAATGCATTTAAAAATAAAAAGGTATTTACATTTGCCAATACCTTAGGTGAAACTGGTGGAAGCCTGTATTATGAGCTGGCCCCGCAACGGCCAGACCTTGTGCTAAAAGACCTAATTCATATATTACATCCTCAACTTTTGCCAGACCATGAACCCTTCTTTTTTAAACCTTTACTTTAATTGCTAAAAGACAAGTCATATACCGTTTATTTTATAGGACTTCTCCTAATTTTAGCCCTTTGCCTTGGATTTAACATTAGTCTAGGTTCGGTTGCGATTTCCATTACTGATACGGTGGGTATTATTTTAGGTTTACACCCCACAGAAACAACGGATACCTACATCATTTGGAACTATAGAATTCCCAAAGCGTTTACGGCCATTTTGGTGGGCAGCGGATTAGCTCTTAGTGGATTATTGATGCAAACCCTTTTTAGAAACCCCCTTGCCGGCCCTTATGTTCTGGGTATAAGTTCCGGCGCAAGTTTAGGCGCTGCAATTGTAATTATGGGAGCATCTCTTTTTTCTGGAATTATGGCATTCTCGACGTTCAATGATATCGTTTTGGCCATTGCATCCAGTGCAGGTAGTTTTCTGGTTCTTTTAATTGTGCTCATTGTTGCCGCAAAGGTGAAAGATACCATGGCCCTTTTGATTATAGGCTTAATGTTTGGCAGTATAACAGGTGCACTGGTCAGTGTTCTATCCTACTTTACAAAAGCAGAAAAACTACAGCAATATATTTTTTGGCAGTTTGGTAGCTTAGGCAATCTTACATGGACTCAATTGACCATATTGTTCATTTGTATTTCTATGGGTATTATATTGAGCATACTATCCATAAAATCATTGAATGCCTTTTTGTTAGGGGAAAATTATGCGAAAAGTTTGGGTATTCAAATAAAAAAATCGCGCTATATCCTTATCATGGCCACAGGCCTCTTAGCCGGTTGTATAACGGCATTTGCCGGACCCATTGCATTCATTGGTCTGGCCGTACCGCACATAACCAGACAATTGTTCCATACCGCGGACCATAAAATTTTAATTCCCGCAGTAGTACTATGCGGTGCCATTTTAATGTTGATTTGTGATACCATTGCTCAATTACCAGGCTCTGTAAGTGTTTTACCTATTAATGCCATAACCAGTATTTTTGGGGCACCTGTAGTCATTTGGTTATTGCTTCGTAAAAAGAAAATGATGTTTTAACCTAAAGCCAATTACTGATATCAAAGAAAAAGAACCACATATTACCTTACATGCCAAAAACCTATCCATAGGCTATGGCAATAATACAATTGCTAAGCAAATATCCTTTACATTGAACAAAGGGGAACTTGCGGCAATTGTTGGGGTCAACGGTATTGGTAAATCCACACTCTTACGCACTTTGTGTGGTTTTCAACCGGAGCTTATGGGGTCTGTCCATATAAATGGTGACGAGCTAAACACTATAGAACCCCAGTATTTGGCACAACAAATAAGCGTGGTACTAACGGAAACCATGGCCTCAAAAAATATGTCCGTAAAGGAATTGTTGGCTTTAGGCAGACAACCTTACACCAATTGGTTAGGAAGCCTATCCAAAAAAGATATTTCTGTAATTGCCGATAGTGTTTCTTTAATGGAGCTTACGCCCTTTTTAAACAAAAAATGTTTTGAACTGAGTGATGGTCAACTGCAGCGGGTAATGATTGCAAGGGCTTTGGTGCAAGACACCAGTATTATCCTATTAGACGAACCTACCACCCATTTAGACCTTTATCACAAAGTGCAGATTTTTAAATTATTGAAATCAATTGCGCATAAGACAAACAAAACCGTGCTATTTACAAGTCATGAGATAGAATTGGCGATACAGTTATGTGATAAAATGCTCATTTTGGACGGACAAACAAATCCCTTTGAACAACCCTGTAAGCTTATAGCAAACAATTGTTTTGATACTCTTTTCCCTTCTGATACTATTTCTTTTGATGCCGTAACCGGTTCTTTTAAAATTAAAAAATAGGAACCTTTGATAGTCCTGACTCCCAATAAATACTATAGTTTAAATTAAATTTTATAGGTCGATACCCTATCTTTATACTATGACATTTTTAGACTTATGGAAGATATTTATATATACATTATAATAGGCATTACCGCTCTTGTGCTTGGGTATTTTTTAGGCCATTACATTCAATTTTTAAAAACAACCTCTAAACAAAGTGCTCTAATAGAACGTGAACAGCAGATGCTAACAAATATAAAGGCCTTGCAAAATCGTGTGCAAGAACTAGAGCAACAAAAACAAACCCTCCAATTAGAAAAGGAAGAGTTAAGTGGCAAAATGGTTAGGGCGCAAGCAGATATGGAACACCTTAACGATAGAAATAGGGAACAAAAGGAGGAAGTAAAGCAGTTGCAGGATAAGTTTACCAAGGAATTTGAAAATCTTGCAAATAAAATTTTAGAAGAAAAAAGTTTAAAATTTACAGAACGCAACGAGAAGAACATAAAAAATATTCTTACCCCGTTAAATGAGAAAATTTTGCTTTTTGAGAAAAAAGTGGAAGAAAGCCAAAAGGAAAATATCAGTATTCATTCTGCCTTAAAGGAACAACTTCTAAATCTACAGACCCAAAACCTAAAAATTACTCAAGAAGCTGAAAATTTGACCAAAGCTTTAAAAGGTGATAGTAAAATGCAGGGAAATTGGGGCGAGTTGGTCTTAGAGCGTGTCCTAGAAAAATCTGGGTTGGAGAAAGACCGTGAATATACCGTGCAACAAAGTTTTACCCGTGATGACGGCAGCCGTGTTTTACCCGACGTTATCATTAATCTGCCAGATGGCAAGAAAATGGTAGTAGACTCTAAAGTTTCTTTAACTGATTATGAACGTTATGTAAATGCCGAGGATGACCTAAAAGGGACCTATTTAAAGGACCACATCAACTCGCTTAGAAGACATGTAGACCAACTATCCGCAAAGAAGTATGAGGACCTGTATACTATGGAGAGTCCGGATTTTGTATTGATGTTCGTACCCATAGAACCTGCCTTTGCAATTGCCATTAATCATGATAGCTCCTTGTACAATAAAGGGTTTGAACAAAATATTATTATCGTTACCCCTACTACTCTTTTAGCTACCTTGCGTACTATTGATAGCATGTGGAACAACGAAAAGCAACAACGTAACGCCATTGAAATTGCACGACAGGCAGGTGCGCTTTATGATAAATTTGAAGGCTTTGTTGGCGACCTCATGAAAGTGGGCAAAAAGATGGATGAAGCTAAAAACGAATATAGAGGCGCTATGAATAAACTGGTAGAGGGTCGTGGCAATATAGTAACCAGTATCCAAAAACTTAAAAAAATGGGTGCAAAAGCTAAAAAGTCATTGCCGGACCCCATATTAAATAGAGCTTTGGACGAAGATGATATTGAGGAAGAACCTAAATTAAGGCTTTAACAATCTTAATAACATTGGCATAACAACCTTAGGCAATGCTAGTATAACTGAATTTTCAGCCATATATTGACATCGTTTTATATTTTATATAACCATACTATAGATTTACATATGAAAAAAATACTCTCATTATTAGTTATTGGCATTATAGCTCTTGGTGCCTTGTATTATGCCTTTATATACTTTGTTACCTTTAGTGAAGGGGTACGTTCAGGAGAGCTAATTAAAATTAGCCATAAAGGCGTACTGGTCAAGACCTGGGAAGGTGAAATAAGCCAAGGAATTTCGGGTGCTCAAATTTTCTCTTTTTCCGTTTTGGACAAGGATAAAGAAGTCATAGAGAAATTACAGGAATACCAAGGACAGTATGTAAAAGTGAATTACGTGGAGCGCTACGCCACCTTCTTTTGGTTGGGCGACACCAAGTATTTCATTACCGAAGTGCACCCAGAAAAATCCCCTCATTTTAGGAATTAAAACAATTAGTGAATTCCTTAAAGAACATAACCAAAAATGGAAAAATTTAAAAGTGTCAAAGACTCAAGAGTATCCATAACAGAACTAATGCTGCCCTCCCACTCCAATTTTGGTGGTAAAGTTCATGGTGGACATATTTTAAACCTTATGGACCAAATTGCATTTGCGTGCGCCTCTAAGCATTCACAACAATATTGCGTAACGGCTTCCGTAAACCGGGTCAATTTTTTAAATCCCATTGAGGTGGGTGAACTGGTTACCTTAAAAGCCAGCATTAATTATACAGGCCGCACCTCTATGGTCGTAGGGGTACGTGTAGAATCAGAAAATATTACAACAGGCAACAAAAAGCACTGTAACTCTTCTTATTTTACTATGGTTGCCAAAGGAAAGGATGGCAAGAATGTTCCCGTTCCCGGACTGATCATATCAGATGACCAAGGGGTCCGTAGGTTTGCACGCAGCAAATACCGCAAACTTGAAGCCCAAGAACGGGATACTAAATTTGAATCAAAAACCTTTAATTCTCAAGATTACATCAAAGAATTAAAGCATGAAAATATTAAGATTGATCTAAAGTAAGTTGTTTAGCTGCCGCTGCATCTAAAAACCAAACCAAATCCTTTGTTTTAGGGGAAACATGACTTGCAGGATAATCCAAATACCCTTCTTCACGGTCTATAATTAGTTTTACTTTTTCCGCTTTATTTTCTCCGGTAACCAGAAAAGTTACCGTTTTGGCATTGTTGATGATCCTACCGGTTAATGACACCCTTAGTTGACCGGACTCTGGATGTATAGCTACCTCACAATTATCCGGCGAAACCCATAGTTTTAATTCATGGGGAAAAATAGATGCGGTATGCCCATCATCTCCCATACCAAGTATGACCAAATCAAATTGTGGCAAGTTTAGTTCTTGGGGCAATATATCCTCTAAAAGTTCACCATAACGTTTTGCTTCCTCCTTTGGATTTTCTTCTCCTTTTATTCTGTGGATATTTTCCTGGGATATGCTTATTTTGGATAATAAATGGTCTACGGTCATTTTATAATTGCTCTCATCATCATCTGGAGCAACACAACGTTCATCTCCCCAATAAAAGTGAATGAGGTTCCAATCTATGGTATCGGCAAATCTTTCGGCTAAAACATCAAATACTATTTTAGGGGTACTTCCTCCTGATAAAGCCACATGAAATGGCTTTTGGGTAGATGATTTATCCTTGAAATATTTTGAAAACTCCTCTGCAACCTTCTCTTTATCTTGATAAACTTTTATTTCCATTTTTTCTTTACTATAATTTTAAAATTTTTGAGGTTTAACAGATAACGCAAAATCCCGGATCATCCGCTAAATTTTCACTGGGATTACGCCATTCCCCTAGTCCTTCTATTAAATCATTAGCATTTTCCGGACCCCATACTCCCGCTGCATAACCGTACATTTTAACATCCTTACCATTTTTCCAATATTCCAAAATTGGATCCACGAAAGCCCAAGCCGCCTCTACCTCATCGGCCCTGGCGTAAAGGGTAGCATCGCCCTGCATGGCATCAAGCAACAAGCGCTCATACGCTTCCATTACATGGTTTTCGGTTAAACTGGAATAGTAGAAATCCATATTGGCTCGTTCCACATCAAATCCTTGTCCAGGCACCTTTACTCCAAATTTCAATAAAATACCTTCATCCGGTTGTATCCTAATAATTAATTTATTGTCTTTATTGCTTAGACCGGATTCTTTAAAAATCTGATGATGCGGCGTCTTAAAGTGGATGACCACCTCAGTAACCTTTGTTGGCATACGTTTGGCTGTTCTAACATAAAAAGGAACATCTGCCCAACGCCAGTTATCTACAAAAAATTTAACGGCAGCGTAGGTTTCCGTTGTAGAATCTTTATCAACCCCGTCTTCTTCCCTATAACCGTTTACTTCCTTGCCATCTATTTTTGAGGATACATATTGTGCCCTGATCGTATTTTCATAAAGCGTCTTTTCATCGGTCATGACCTTGAGCGACTTTAGCGCTTTTAACTTCTCATTTCGTATTTCCTCTGCATTGGCACTTAAAGGCGGTTCCATTACTATCAAAGCTACAATTTGCAATAGGTGGCTTTGAAACATATCCCTTAAGGCACCGCTCTTATCATAATACCCTCCTCTTTTCTCAACACCTACACTCTCCGCATTGGTAATTTCTACATGGTGAATATAATTCCTGTTCCAAAGTGGTTCAAAAATACTATTGGCAAATCTGGTTACCAGCAAGTTCTGTACAGTTTCTTTACCTAAATAATGGTCTATTCTAAATATTTGTCCTTCCCTAAAATAGGAATGTAACCCTTTATTAAGCTCTTTTGCTGATTCTAAACTATAACCAAATGGTTTTTCTACAATCAACCTACGCCAACCATTGGTCTGGTCGTTCAATCCCTGATCGGATAAATTTTTTGCAATGGGTTCATATAGACTTGGAGGCGTTGATAAATAGAATATATGATTGCCATTAGTGCCATATTTTTGATCAAGGTCAGAAATTCGTTTTTCCAAGCGTTCATATGAAGTATCATAATCTGAACCCAAATCCTCATAAAACAACTTATTGGCAAATTTTTGAATGAAATCCTCATCATATTCCTTACGGTCTTCTTCAAAATAAACACTTTCCAAAACCACCTTGTTTCTGAATTTTAAATCCCCCAGGTCGCTTCTACTAACACCAAGCACTACAAAGTTGTCCGGAAGATGATCGCCTTTGTACAAATTGAATATAGCTGGAATTAATTTTCTTGCGGTCAAATCTCCAGATGCTCCAAATATGATGAGCATTTGATTGTCTGTCTTCTTCATAAACGCTTTCTATACTATTTTTAGAATATATTGATAAGAAAAGCAAATTTACGTTGCTTTGCAACTGCATTAACGATTAAAGTCAATATTTTAAATTAATTTTGACTTGTACCGATTAGGACTAAGGAATTCCTAATGAAAATAAATTCCTAAAGTTATATTTTAATTCTATAAACAGCTTTTTATGTACGATTTTGGATTGGTAGGTCTTGGAGTAATGGGACGTAATTTCATATTAAATGTTGCCGATAATGGATTCTCTGCCTTTGGTTATGATTTAGATGCCGAAAAGGTTAATTCCTTAAAAAATGAAGGAGGAAATTTAGAGAAAGTAGATGCTTCTACCAATATAAAGACCTTTGTCAACAATCTAAAACAACCACGTAAAATCATGCTTTTGGTCCCAGCCGGAAAAGTGGTAGATGCCGTGATAGAATCCTTATTACCACATATTGATAAAGGAGATATTATTATTGACGGTGGAAACTCCTTTTTCACGGACACGGACCGTAGGGAAGAATATTTACAGGCCAAAGGCATCAATTTTTTTGGAGCTGGGGTTTCCGGGGGTGCAAAGGGTGCTCGTAAAGGTCCAAGTATTATGCCCGGAGGTTCAAAATCTGCCTATGAGCACATTAAACCTATATTTGAAGCCGTATCCGCCAAATACAAAGGAGAACCCTGTGTTGCCTATTTAGGTCCAAAGTCTGCCGGTAATTATGTTAAGATGGTGCATAACGGTATAGAATACGGACTTATGCAACTTACTTCTGAAATATATGACGTATTGAAAAAAGGAGGCAATTTTAATAATGATGAGCTCCATGACACTTTTGCCAGCTGGAACTCGGGAAGGTTACAATCTTTTCTAGTAGAGATAACATCAGAAATCTTTAAACAAGAAGATACCTTGGTAAAAGGTCGTCTAGTGGACCAAATATTGGATAAGGCAAAACAGAAAGGCACAGGTAAATGGACCAGCCAAAACGCCATGGACCTTGGTATACCGGTACCTTCTATAGATGTGGCCGTAAGTATGCGCGAGATTTCCGCATTAAAAGATGAAAGAATTAAGGCAGATGTACTTTACGATAAACCTGTGGTACAACATATGGAAAAGGAAGAATTGGAGAACCTTACGGAGCAAGCCCTATATTTCTCTTTTATCATTACCTATGCCCAGGGGCTACACCAATTGGCAGATGCCTCCAAGGAATATGGATATGAATTGGATATTTCTGTCATTGCCAAAATTTGGAGGTCCGGTTGTATCATTCGTGCAGGACTTTTAGCGGATATTACCGAAGCTTTTAAAACGGAACCATCTTTACCCAACCTATTGCTCTCGTCCACTTTTGTAGATAAAATCAAGGAAACTGTTGATGCCGCAAGAAAGCTTGTTGCTTTTGGTGCCACTAACGGCATACCATTACCAGGCCTATCAAATTCCCTTACGTATTATGACGCATACACTTCTAGCAAATTACCGCTGAACCTTATACAAGCACAGCGCGATTATTTTGGGTCACATACCTATGAGCGATTGGACAGGGAGGGTATTTTTCATACAGAATGGGATGCTTAATTCATAAAAATTGAAAAGAGCTATCTTGAAAATACCGTGTTTTGGCCTCTTAACAGTGCTACTCTTTGCTATAACATCTTGTAAGGAAACCTCTTCCAAAGAATCATTGGATATTTTGGATGACCATGCGTTGAACAGAGCTACCAATACTACCAGTAAAAACTCGTCTTTACACCAGGTCTATGTACCTATCTATTCCGATATTTACAACCAGACCAGGGATACCAGGACCTTACTGACCGCCACGTTGAGCATACGCAATACCAGTGTACGTGATAGTTTATTTGTAAGTAAAATAGATTATTATAACACCCAAGGTGATTTGGTAAGAAGTTATATTGATGAGCCTATTTACCTTAAACCCATGGAAACAATTGATTATGTTATTGAAAAACAAGACACTTCAGGTGGTAGCGGTGCAAATTTTATGATAGATTGGTACTCCTCTAAAAAAATAAACCCATTATTTCAAGCGGTTATGGTAGGTGGCCTGGGAGCTCAGGCATTTTCATTCACTACAGAAGGTATTGAGGTAGCGCAAGAATAGTCTTTATTAATTTGGTATTGGCAAGCTTACTATGAACTATAACAACAAACGTTTTAGGCCTATAGAAACTTCAGAAAATGGGGAAACCGATAATGAAACTATTTTTTTTTATAAGCAGAGCGATTCTATTCTTACCGCAAGCTATACAGGTGGTAAAATTAAAAAAGGCCACTTATTGGGAATTGTTGATGCCAACGGCACAATAGATATGCGCTATCATCAAGTAAATGTGCAGGGTGAGCTCATGACAGGTATATGCCGATCTACGCCACAAATTATGCCTAATGGAAAAATTAGACTTCACGAGAAATGGCGTTGGACCTCAGGAGATACATCCGAAGGTGAATCCATATTAGAGGAGATTTAAACTACAAACAGAACAATGCAAACATTCCAAAACAAGATTGCCCTTATTACCGGCGGAGCTTCGGGTATTGGTGAAATCATGACCAAGCTACTTCTTAAAAAAGGTGCTACGGTCCTTATATGGGATGTTGATGATCGTAATTTTAATAGGTTGCAATCATCTTATGGAGCATTGGGTACATTGGCTCTTTTTAAGGTTGATGTGACCGATATGCAAAGTATACATACTACGGCCAAAAAAGTTATAAACGAATACAATGGGGTAGATTTACTTATAAACAATGCAGGAATTATTGTGGGCAAGTATTTATTTGAGCACACCATAGCGGATATCGATAAGACCATGCAAGTAAATGCCAACGCCCCTATGCACGTTACACATGCGTTCATAGATTCCATGATGGAAAGAAATTCCGGTCATATCTGCAATATTGCTTCTTCTGGAGGATTATTGGCGAACCCAAAAATGTCTGTTTACGTTGCAAGTAAATGGTCTTTGATAGGCTTTTCCGAAAGTGTGCGCCTAGAAATGGAGCAATTAAACAAAAACATTAAGGTTACTACCGTAATGCCTTATTATATACATACCGGAATGTTTAAAGGGGTACGCTCTAAAATTCCCATCTTGGACCCTGAGGCAACTGCGTTGACTATAATAAAAGCGATAGAAAAAAATAAAAAGATGGTTACGATACCCGGCTATATGTATAGATTAATTCGTTTTGCGCAAGCAATACTACCCATAACTATTTTTGATTGGCTTACCGGTAAAGTCCTTGGTGTTTATCATACCATGGAACATTTTACAGGGAGACCAACTAGAGACTAACCGAATATTATTTTAAAAGTTTACTAGGCGGATATCCAAATTGTTTTTTAAAGCATCGGCTAAAATACAATGGGTCATTAAACCCAATTAAATTGGTAACCTCAGATACATTATACTTTTTTGTCTTTAATAAAGATGCCGATTTTTTCAGCCTTACGGTTCTAATAAATTCCGTTGGTGCCAAATCTGTCAATTCCTTTATTTTTTGATAAAGTTTAGAAGAACTCATCCCTAGTTCTTGACATAAAAATGAAGTAGACAACTCAGATTTATCCATATTATCATTGATAAGGTCCGTTATCTTGCGCATAAGCATTTTGTCTACCGGTGAATGTGTAAGTAAACTTACCTCACTCTCTGTTTCCGCCGCAAATTTTGCTTTAAGGTCCAAACGTGTTTTTATAATATTTTCTATCATTAACTTTAACAAGGAGGGATCAAACGGCTTTACCAAATAACCATCTGCACCTGTACCATACCCCTTGACCTTATCTTTATTATCTGATAGTGCCGTTAATAAAACAACCGGGATATGACTTATAAACTGATCATTTTTTAATTTCTCACAAAACTCAAGACCGTTCATTATAGGCATCATTACATCAGATACGCACAATGTAGGCCTTACCTGTCTACAAATGGTCAACGCCTGCTCTCCATTTTCCGCCTCATATACTTTATAGAACCCAGATAAATAATCCACCAAATATTTCCTTAACTCTGCATTGTCATCGATCACTAAAATCTTTTGCTTTAATCCCGTGTCTTGAATAATTTTCTTTGGCGCATCATTTAAACCCTCATCATTTTCCGTAAGCTTGGATAACGATAATTCAAAAACCTCATCATCATCGTAAAATTTACGGGCTATTGGTAGTTCTACCATGAACACACTACCCTTGTCAAGATTACTCTTAACCTCTATATTACCTTTGTGAAGTTCAACCAAGGATTGAACTAAAGAAAGTCCAATTCCTGACCCTGTGTTATTTTGCTGGGTTGTAGTGGCTTGATAAAATCTATTAAAAATCTTTTTCTGACTTTTTTTTGAAATTCCTATTCCGTTGTCGCTTACTTCAATATTTAGTTTCCCCAGTTCTTCATTATACCGTAAATAAAGCTCTACATTACCAAAATCCGGTGTAAATTTTATAGCGTTGGATAATAAGTTATACAGAATTTTATCGAACTTATCATTATCTATCCATCCATGAATACGCTCATTTTCCGTTATAAAACTTAGTTCAATATTCTTATTATTGGCAAGTTCCTTGTAAGAGTCGAATATATTCTTTGAATACGCAAGAATGTCCGTTTCCATGGTTTTTAACTTAAGCTCTCCACTTTGGGCCTTTCTAAAATCCAATACTTGGTTCACTAAAGAAAATAAACGGTTGGCATTGTTATGAATTAGTTCATATCTGCTTTTTTGGTAGGTGTTTATTTGCTGTGTACTATCTTCCAACAGCTGTTTTACAGGACCTAATATAAGGGTAAGTGGTGTTCTTAACTCATGTGAAATATTGGTAAAAAAACGCAATTTCTCATTGTTTAATTTAACATCATGTTCCCTATTGACCTTTTCTGTCAATAATTCTTGTTTTAACCGAATACGATTTTTAATCTCCCGCCTTATAAAATAAATGGCCGAACCTAAAATGGCCAGAAAAAGTATAATGGCTTTAGGCGTCATCCAAAAAGGTGGTTGAATCTTTATAGCATACGATGCCGTTTCGCTCCATTGACCATTACCATTTCTAGAACGAATTTTAAATATATAATCATCTGGAAAAAGATTGGTATACTGTACTGTTCTAGAAAAACCAGTGGTCGTTATCCATTGATCATCAAAACCCTCTAGCATATATTCAAAACTATTGAGCTTATCGTTAGCGAATGTAGGTTCTGAAAATTGTAAAGAAAAATTACGATTGTCATAATTTAGGACTACCGCTTTGGAGAGGTTAATATCTAACTTTAAAGGAATTTGACCGTTTACCTCCATACCCGGTGTAATTTCTTTATTCTGTATTCTAAATGCACTGATGACGGGCGTTGTACTGGCAACGTTTCTTTCCAAAGTTTCAGTAGTAAAATGAATAATACCGCTTTTTGCTCCTAGGTATACATTTTTACCATCGGCAGTATAAAACCCTCCAGAACTGAATACATCCAATCTATTACCACTATTTACCTGATAAATATTTGCCTCATTGGTAAGCGTATTAAGTTTTGCTATACTATTGTTGTTCATATTGAGCCAAAGATTGTCTTCGCTATCGGTAAGAATATCAGTGACCCATCTACCGGACAATTCTTTATGCTTTAAATAGGTTTGAAATTTATCTTGGGTACTATCATAAAAACTAAGCCCATATCTTGAAGAGGCCCAGATAATATTTTGATTATCTTTTAGGATATCACTAACATTATTGGCATCTGGAAAGTTTATTTTCTCATCTGAAAGCGCATCATACACCTTGAACTCCCCAGAATCTAAATTTAGTTGAACAATACCTGTTTCCGTGGCAGACCATATTATATTGCCATCTTTTACCATTGTATTGATTTGAAAACCATCCAAAAAACGTTCATCGTAAGAATTTGTAGTTAAGTTATCGGTATTTAAAATCAACATCCCTTCCCCAAAAGAACTTACCAAAATTTTATTTGATGACAGTTGTGTAAATGCCAATACAGGTGAGGCCGTGAAACCGGTATCTATGATTTTGGTACTTTTTTTAACGTAATCATACACCTGTACTTTGCCGTTCCACAGCCCACAATAAAATATTTTACCGTCTACGGTATAGATACTTGCGATATCTGTACCAATATCCGATAAGGAACTATAGCCGTTACCATTGGATACAAAGAGACCGTTATTACGCGTAGCTACTACAATTTTACCATCATAGGCTTTAGAAAACCCTCTAATTCTTGGTGCTTTGTTACCTATTAACCTAGATATATCCTTGTTAAGTGCAAATTGATTTTCTACAGGATCATATTTGTCCAAACCATCCTCGGTTCCTAACCACAATACTCCGGATTTGTCAAAAAAAAGTGCCGAGACCAAGTTATCTACCAAGGATGTCCCATCTGACAATACCGATTGGTGCAGCTCAAACTTACCTATGGTCAAATCTTCCAGCTGCTGGCAAACCACCACTCCATCTAATGTTCCCAACCAATATTTACCATCCGGAGCCCTTGCGATTGCTAAAAAATAGGTACCTAGACTATTACCCTGTCCATTTTCAACAATAGGCATATTTTTAAAAATATCCTCTTTTTTGTCTAATTTATACAGCCCTTCTCGTGTACCTATAAAAATATCGCCCTTATGGTCTTGGTCAATAAAATTAATATATGGGTTTACCTCTGTACTATTAGGTATATCCAAGACATACCTCTTAATCTGTTGTATGGCCCCAGAAGCGTTTAGGTATATTTTAGCCACACCGCCAGAACCATAACTTCCTATCCAGATATTACCATCCTCATCTTCAAAAATGTCCTTTACATAATTAAACCCTTCAATCTCAACTTGCTCAAAACTATCCTTATCTGAATAAAGGATACTAAGTCCCTTATTTTTAGTTCCTACCCAAACCCTTTTAAATTTGTCTATATAAATAGACCTAATTTCCTGATCAGGTAATGCATCCTCCTTTTTATTGTCCGGTAAATATGTGCGAAATGTATGGGTATCTGTTCTAAAACGGGTTAGTCCCCCACGTGTTCCAATCCACATGGTATTGGATGGTTCATCTATCTCTAGAGCGGTTATATCATCATTGAGCAAGGTTTCTTGTTGGGTTGAACCACTTAAATATTGTTTAAATTGATACCCATCAAACCTATTTAGCCCAGAAAAGGTACCAAACCATAAAAAGCCATGTTTATCCTGATTTATATACCTTACTGAATTATGGGAAAGACCGTTGTTATCGTTATAATGATTGAATTTTAAATTTTGCGACCTTATACTCAAGATCGCCAATACCATTAAAATAAAACTATACCAATATTTCATTAAACGATCACTATCAATTTATTTTCATAAAATAGGCATTTACATGCGATAACAACAAATTTTACCTACAGCTTTCTCACTGCTTCCAATAAATTGTCATCCACTTTATAAAAACTTGCATCCTTTAAGATGATCTCATCCTTTTTATTCTTGGGAAAATGTACTCCAGAGATGTCAATTTTAGAAACATCATCGAAAATCATGGCTGGTCTAAAATCATCGTTCTCCAAAGTAAAGGTAATATCCTTCATGGTAATACCGGTTACATGACGAACATATAACCCGTAAGCAGGTAATTCTCCAAACATAGAAAATTCAGGATACCCTTTTACCTCTTCCTTTACTTGATCAAGTCTACTTAACGGTACATAGGCCATTCCTTTAGAGGCCCTACCTGGATAGCTAACCGTAATATTCTCTAGTAGTACATTTTCTACATGATGACCTTTAATACCTGTTATAGATGAAGGAAATGGGTTGTGAAAGAAATTGACTTCCGGTCCTCTTAAATCATAATCAATATCCGGTCTACCAAAGGGTACTTGTACATCTATATTCTTTATACTGATATTTTTGACAATACCGGGACTATCCCCTGACCTATGGCCTAAACGCACAAAAATTGCATTCCCAGTATTTTTAGCTATGATATTATTGACCTTTACATTCTCAATAACCCCGCCATCAACAGACTCTATAGCTATGGCAGACCTAAAAGTATCGAACACTTTAATATTCTCTATGGTAACGTTCTTAAACCCGCCTAGTGAGGCCGTTCCAAATTTTATTGCACTGGCACTAGATCTAATCGTGCAATTAGCAATGTAGATGGAGTCATTGTAGTGATCCTTTGAATGCGATTTTAAACAAATACCGTCATCTGCCGCATCTACATTACAGTTGGTTATACGTACGTTTGTGCAATCAACTATATCAAAACCATCATTATTCCAATATGCACGGTTATGTATAGTAACGCCATCATAGCTAACATCTTTGCACTGTTCAATGGTCTGTAGCCAACTTGCTGAACTTTTTAAGGTAATATTGCTTACGTTTACATTGGTACATTTAAGAAAGTTTATCAATTCCGGTCTATGCAGCTCATTTGGCCGCATGCGTTTTAAATTATACTTGGGATCTATGCGTTCCCCTATATGATGAAGACTATCTATGGCCAATGCCAACTTCCTTCCTTGTCCATTTATGGTTCCCTTTCCTGTTATGGATATATTGCTAACCTCTTTGGCCACTATAAGTGCCAAATTCCCCTGTTCCAATTTTCTATATTGATAGGCATCTGTAGTACCTAACAAAACGGCATCCTCGTTAATTTCTAAATGTACGTTATCCTTCAGTTCAATAGTGCCTGATAAATAAGTGCCCTTTGTAAAAACAACCTTTCCTCCTTTAGCTTTATGTGCTGCATCTATGGCGTTCTGTATGGCTTTGGTGCTTAACTTATCACCTTTATTAGATGCTCCAAAATCTGTTACCTCAAACTCTTTTTGACTACGAACTTGGTTTTGGCCTACAACGGTACAATGGGTCAATAAAAGTAAAGAAAGCAATAAGGGGGTATAGCGTATTATTTTTTTCATTTGTTTTTAATTTGCACTGTTTTTCATATTCAATTGCAATTCCCCACCATTTACGATATCCAAATGCCGTATACTAAAATTGGGCAATTCCGTACCGTTAAATATTGGTGTTGAAGAATATATATTTGTTGGACCATTATTTTTTGCCTCTATGGTAAATTTACCTCCATCATAATATTTTGGGTGCAGTTCAATGGTTACTTTATTAAAAATAGGGCTACCGATCTGGTATTCAGGATTATCCTCCGTTCCACCATTTAGTTGAAACAATCCTATTTTATACAATACATTAAGGCTACCCATTAATCCTTGGTCCTCATCACCGTTATACCCTGTATTGGGAGCCAAGCCGCTAAAAGCTTTTTCTACCACCTTACGGGTCCAGTATTGTGTTAGATCAGGTCTTCCTAATTTATTAAAAACAAAAGGTGTCTGTATTGAAGGTTGATTGCCCAAGTTTACAGGAATTCTCCTATACTCCGGATGAAGTTCACTTTCATGGGAATTACCAGAGGTAAAGTTCAATTCTTCTGCCTTAACAAATTGTGCGTTCAGTTTTTCTACGGCTTTTTCCTTTCCACCCATCAAAGAACTTAATCCTTCCAGATCATGCGGTACAAACCACGTGGATTGTGCTGCGTTTGATTCAACAAAACCATGTTCATAGACATAGGGGTCAAAGTCCTTTGACCACTCTCCATCCACATTTTTTGCCTGCATCCATCCGCTTTCATCATTAAAAACATTACGGTAATTGCTAGCGCGCTTTTCAAAATAGCTTACATCTTCTTTCTTGTCTAATTTTTTTGCTAATTGAGCCAGGGTAAAATCTTGATAAGCATACTCCAAGGTTTGTCCGGCCCCGTCTAAATGAATGCCTTCATTATTTTCTGGAAGTGGCCACGGCACATAACCTTTGTCCAAATAATACTGAAGACCGCCACCTAAATCCGTAAAATGTTCATAACCTGCTTTACCCATAATACCACCTGGCATATGGTTCTTTTTTAATGCGGCATAAATAGTATCCAATTGTTCATTTACAATACCTTTTTGTATGGCCGATACAATAAATGGTGTTGAGGAAGCCCCCGTCATTACATTAGTATAGTTTCCTCCAGATGGTCCGCGAGGTATTAGTCCCCCATCTTTATAATACTGCATTAACGATTGACTAAATTCATGCATGATATCCGGATAAGCCAATCCCCACAGGGTGTTGATCGTCCATTGTGCCCCCCAAAAAGAATCTGAATTATATTGGTTGAATTTTGGGCTTCCTTGTTCCGTTAATGGTATTTGACCTATTTTAAACTGTGCTCCTGTATTGTCAGGATACGCACCATTTACATCACTGATAATTCTTCTACCCTGTAGTGCATGCCATAAATCCGTATAAAACCTTCTTTGATCCTGTTCAGAGCCTCCTTCTACTTGTATACGCGATAATAACGTATTCCATTCTAATTTAGAATCTTCTACCGTTTTACTAAAATTCCAGTGAGGAAGTTCAGTATCTATATTTATCTCGGCATTATCAATAGAGGTATATGAAATACCAACCTTCATTAAAATAGGGTCGCTGGTGTCATTCAGAATTACTAAATAGTTCTTTGTCTGATTATCTTCAACAATTGCAGCAATAGGGGTATTGAATCTAATTTTGAAATAGGTGGTCAACGGTTTTGGTCTTCTTTTGGTCGGGGTCATTATAAAACTCCCTGAAAGCTCCATATTGGAATCTTTTTTTAACACTCCGTCTATATTTTCATTTGGACCCAAAACGGTATTTAGGTTCAATAAAACAGAACGTGTTTTAACATCTTTTTCGTAAGTATACTTATGAAAACCAACCCTTTTGGTACTGGTTAATTCTGTTTTAATACCATATCTCTCCAACTCCAAATAATGGTACCCTGGAGTAATAACCTCCTTGTCATGATTAAAACTGGAATAAAAGTCGGTAAAAATAGAACTGTCCCTTTCTTTGGAACTTATAACCGGCATTACAGAAAGACCGGACATTTGCCATGCATGTACATGACTAAAGCCTCTTACGGTATCTACCTTGTACCGGTATCCACTGCCCCAAGCTCCATCAATTTCCGTATCCGGACTTAGGTTTACCATGCCAAACGGCCTGTTGGCAGAGGAAAAGAAAAACCAACGTGAGTTTTCCGTATCCAATTGCGGGTAAACCAAGTCTACGTACGGTGTTTCCGTAACTTTCTTTTCCTCACAAGAAGTTAAGCACAATACTAAAATCATTATAGTTACTATGTGCCAGAGTATTGTTTTATTTGTTTTAACCATTGGTTTGGTTTATCAATTGCGTAATTTGTACTGTTCTATTTTCTATGGTTGAGCTGAATGTATGGTCATACTATGATTAAAAGGGGTGTGTCCTGTTATAAAAACATGCTCACCATCTGTTTGTAATGTGCCATTATGATAGCCATATTGTTCACTCTCCAATCTTGAAACACGGTCATGGGTATAAAGCCCTGGACCAAATGTAATACTATCCTCCCCTACTTTATATGTACCAAATCCTGATTTCAACACATGTTTATCTGAATCTAAAGATGTTGTTCCACTTAATTCACCTCCTTTTTCAAAACACATTTCTAAAGTTACTGGAATATTTGGTGGACCATCAATCTTAAAATCAATATTCAGTACACCGTTTTGTTCTAAAAGCTTTATAGTGGTTATTTGTGTTTTTATATTGCTTTTTTCCCTTGAATCAAAATCCATTTTATTCCAAAATCTTTTATCGTGGGATTGGGACAGTTTGTAATTACCATCAACTAAATGAAACTTTTCTTTTAAAGGTTGATAATAATACGCTTCTTTTTTCTCCTGTAATATATACGCCTCTTCTTCTTTTACAATGCCATTGCTTCTAAAATACCCCATTCTAAAAAAAGAGGTAGAAAGTCTCATGTGTTTTAAGACCGCCGCGCCATTTCGGTAAATTAAAAAATTTGGATTAGATGATTTCCCAGAAACAATTTCTACCGGCCTATCATTACCTCCAAACAAAGTCATTGAAATATTATTTCTTTTGATTCTTACTAGGTGAGATAATGAAAACGTTTTTTCATACTCTTTAAGTACGGTGTTAAATTTGGGCAACTCCTTAACCAATTCCGGATGAATCATAAAATCTATTAATGAACGGGAAAGAATTACAGTATTAAAATCTGCAAAACTTTCTATTTGTTCCGTCATATAAATCAATAATGGATTTTTGGTCCGTAATGCCATATACCTATACTGCAAATAGAATTTAGTAATGGTAGATGGTCTTAATTGGTCCTGTCTTCTTGAGTCAATGGAAACAACATCCCCATTAGGTTCCGTATAATAACAAAAGGTAATCAGGTTTTTAAGTACAGGTTCTAGAAGCTCCGGTTTATCAACAAAGTTGGCAATGGTAATAAATGCCCTATTAATAACAGCAGAATAATTGGCACTACGTTCCAAATAATGGCCGTCTTCATTAATATAGACCCCTTCTGCCAACCATTGATTAATTCTGTTGGTGTATTGTTCTTGTGGATAAAGTTTGAATATATTAGCCAAGGCCGCACAGACCACCCATCTATGATTGGGTGTATGAACACCACCCGTAACCATTGCCTTACCTGCTTTTTTGATAAATTTTTCCAAGCCTTGCCTTAATGCTTTTGCACGCTTAAAATTATCCTTTTTTAATACCATCATTGCACTACAAATGTGCTCAAGTACAAATGCGGTATCTGGTGGGGATTGTCTGTTGCCCCCTGAATCTAATGTACCGTCCTCATATTGCCCGTCCAATAAAGTTTGGGTATATTTATTTAAAACATCGAAAACCACTGGGGACCTATAAAATTTGGATTTATCATTAGAAAATGAAGCGGATAGTATTGATATATTCTGGGCAATTCTTCTATACGATGATAATGGGTTTGAGCTTTTTAAGGCTACGTTGTCAAGTATGGTCTTAGCACTTTCATCATTCCCCTTTAACAAACTAGCTATAAGCTCCTTATCACTAAGCCTACTCTCAATGTCAAAATCTATTGCCCATGCATTTTTACCGACAAATAATGCCGCCATAGCTAAACCGCCCATTGACATAAACTGTGCGCGACTTATACTATTTTTTCTCTCATTCATAATGGACGTTATTTATACCTTTAAAGTAAGATTACAACACTTATTTTAACTAAAAGTATTTACTACTTTATCTTAAAGTATCTAATGAAAAATAAATATTGATTCTAACAAGCATATAGAAAGGGCGGACAAACCGGTCCGCCCCAACTAACAAAAAACTGCTCACTCAACAACAAATTTTATAAATCTTTAATATCCTGGATTTTGCTCAATATTATTATCCGATAATATTATTTCAGTAGCAGGTATAGGTCTCAACAGATGAACAGATGGATCAAACGAACCATGATCTACTACGTGCGGGTTGTATTGATTTATACGTTCCTGTAGTTTTCCCGTTCTTTTTAAATCGTTCCAGCGACTAGCTTCCCCGGCAAGTTCCAATGCTCTTTCATTTAAAATATCATCTAAAGTCACCGTAGCATAATAATCTGCTTCTCCGGTTGCCCTTTCCCTAACAATATTAATATGGCCAAGTGCCTGAGCCGGACTACCCGCACCTAAATAAGCTTCCGCAGCTATTAAATGACTTTCTGCAATTCTAAATACAAACGTATCTCTATACCCTCCTTCTAATTCATCAAAACCTACATCCTCAAATTTTTTGAAAACTGGAAAATTTGCAAAAATTGTATTGTCCGTATATTGATAGTTTACCCCAGGAACATTTTCCGGAGAATCATTAAAATAATAATCCCCTGGTTGGTACACATAATATCTATCTAATTTATCCGCCAATTCAGTTTCTGAAATTGTTTGTTTAGGGAAATAGATAATAGTATCACCAACAGCTATATTGTCCATACCTACAACATCTTCAGTATCTGTATAAAGCACTCTATGAAATGTAGCCTCATCTCTAGTATCATTATCCTCAAACAAGGAATAGAAAAAATCGGTGGGCATTACATCAAAACCTCTAATCCCATAAGGGTTTTGCCTACTCATTCCCGGTAATTCGTTGATTGCAAATCTTAGAATAGCGTGTTTATTATTATTTCTATCTCCATAATCGCCCCCCGCTCCATATTGAATGGAAAACAAGATTTCATCATTTATCTGGTTGTCATAATCGAAAACTTCTGCATAACTCTGGGTTCTGATATCATAACCACCTATAGCACTTTCAGCTAAACTGGCCGCAGTATTAAAATCACTACTATCCGCAAAAGAAGTATAGGCCTTAGTTAAATACACTTTGGCAAGAAGGTGCTGTGCCGCCCTTTTAGAAAGTCTTCCCGTTGCAGGCGAATCCTCTAAGTTTGGAATGGCTTCTTCCAAATCTGTAATTATTTGCGCATACGTTTCTTGCTCACTGGACCTTACATAATCTGAACTGATCTCATTGATTTCGTCCAAGGTAAGTACTACCCCACCAAATTGCTGAACCAAATTAAAATAGGCCATAGCACGCATGGTCTTGGCTTGGGCTATACCATTATCCCTGGTAGGAATGTTAGATGGCGTCCATTCTATTTCATTGGTATATCTATTTATGGCAATATTGGCCTTGCTGATTACATTATAATTATCGCGCCATACATTGCCGAACTCACCTGTACTACTATTAATATTTACATAAACATTTAAAGGATGTAAATCTGTATTAACATTCCCTTGGGTGGTAAAAATATCCGTTCCCAACATATGTGCATCATAACCTTTATATACAGCACGTAACGAGTTATATACACCTACAACCAGCCTGTCCGCATTATCCTCTGTTATAAAATCCTCACCTGTTAAATTAGAGAAATTTTCTTCCTCTATATATTTATTACAAGAATAGGCAGTAACAGCTAGAGCTGCAAGCATAAGCAACCGCCCTACATTTTTTTTATATCTATTCATTTTCTTAAATTTTATTTTTAGAATGCTACTTTTAAACCAATTAAGGTAGTTCTGGTCTGGAAACTCATATCATATGAATTCTGTAAACCGGTTTCTGGATCTGGTCCCTGAAAATCTGTGAACGTAAATGGGTTCTGGACATCTATGGACAATCTTGCGCTGGTCATTTTGAACTTATCCAATAAGGTAGACGGAAAACTATAACCTAGACCAATGTTTCCAATTTTCACAAAAGACATATCCTCAAAAAAGTATTCGCCTTGTGTAGGGCCCAAGCCTGGTAAAGGATTATCTGCATTGGGACTGTCCGGAGTCCAATAAGCGGCATCTATTTTGCTAAACCTAGTTTCGCCATTGGTATCATGATGTTGGTGAAATTCTGAATGACCAAATACACCTTGTCTAGTATACATCATCACGGACATGTCCAAATTCTTATATTTAAAATTATTGGTCATACCCCCTGTCCAATCTGGAGCTGTAGTCCCTATAACCACCTTATCATTGGCCGCATCTAATATACCGTCGTTATTTTGATCTACATACTTATGCTCCCCGGGAACAGCGTTATAGACGGCGGCCTCCGCTGCCTCATCTATCTGCCAAATACCATCTTGCTCATAAGAATAAATTGCATCTGATGGCTGACCTACTATTAAAGCACTATGTCTTCCAAAAACCTGAAGGTCCAAATCGCCTTCTAACTTTAAAATCTCATTTTTATTCTTGGCAAAATTTAAACTTGTATTCCAGCTAAAATCCTCTGTTTGAATGTTTTTGGTGTTTAAGGTAAATTCTATACCTCTATTGTTCATAGAACCAAAGTTGCCTACGGCGCTGTCAAAACCGGTTACATCCAAAAGGTTTCTAGAAAATATTGCTCCTTCTGTAGTCTTGTCATACAATTCCAAGGAAAAATTAACCCTGTTGTTCAACATACCAAAATCCACACCTAGGTTTACTTCTTCTGAAACCTCCCAAGTTAATTCTGGATTGGATAGGCCGTTTACTACGTTACCGTTGGTCAAATCATCACCAAATAAATAATTGCTATTGTTCAAGAAGGCGAAGGATTTATACGGAGAAACAGTATTATAGTTACCAGATTTACCATAACTTACCCTAAACTTTAGGTTTGTTAGCCAATCTGCATTCTGCAAAAACTGTTCTTCACTGGCACGCCATGCAAATGCAGCTGACGGAAAGAAATTCCATTTATTCCCTTCTGCCAATTTAGAAGCACCATCATACCTACCCGTAAAGGTGAACAAATATTTATCATTTACATTGTAATTGATACGACCTGCAACAGAAGCCGTAGTTTCCTTTTCATAGTAAGAACTGTACTGCCTTACATCCGTACCGGCGCTGGTATTGTAAAATCCGTGAAAATCAGGAACATTTCTTGTTTCTATATTATTACCCTCCAATTGGTTATAATAAACCGATGTAATTAAAGTAGCCCCCAATTTTTGTTTATCGGTAATATCAAAATTAAAATCGGCCGTATTATCCCAAGTATAAGAGTTTCTTAAATCAACCCCATAATAAGCCCTAGTTCTAGAAGGGTCATTTCTTGCGGACTTTGTAAGTAGCCCTCTGTGCTCTCCATTTCTGGTAGAGGATAGATTAGGAGAAAAAGTAGATTTTAGACTCAACCAATCACTTGGCTCATATTGCACATAGAAATTAGAAATTACATTTAAAATTCTTTGATTGTTTTTCCATGCCCCATTTACTTCATAATATGGGTTTACAAATCGTTGATCCTCATTATCTGGATATAAAATTAGTTCCCCGTTATCATCAAAAGGATCTGCAGTTACAGGTAATCTATAGGCACTTCTAAAAAGCTCCCTACTTCCTTTTTCCTGTTCAGAATAGGATAGATACGCCCTTAGACCAATAGTAAATCGGTTCATTTTCTTTGAAAGGGATGTTGAAGCGGTATAACGTTCATAGGCCTGATCGTTACCCACAACACCTTCATCTTTTAAATACCCTATAGAACTACTGTATACCAAACCATTTTGTCCACCGGACATTGAAACGGTATGGCTAGACTGTACGGCCGTTCTGGTGATATAATCTATCCAGTCAAAATAATCCCTATTTGCAATATTGTCAGTTTCCCCGTTATCAAAAAAGGATTGACTTCTATTGATGGTATAATTGTCAAAATCTGCAGCCGTAGGGTTTGGCGTAGAACTGTTTAACCATTCCGCCTTCCATTGCTGGGCCCTTAAATTATCGTCTATATATTCTATATATTCATCACCGGACATAATATCCACTAGATTACTGGCGGAACTTACCCCAAATGATGCATCATAAGAAAATTGAGTTTTACCTTCTATACCATTTTTGGTAGTAATGATAACTACCCCGTTTGCACCTCTAGAACCATAAATAGCTGTAGCAGAAGCATCTTTTAGAATATCCATTTGTTGAATATCCGCAGGGTTAAGAATATTGATATTATCCAAGAAAATTCCATCTACCACATATAAAGGTCTTGATAAATCTGCAGTAACATCATCGCTCTGTCCGTCCGCATTTGCTTGGTTACTATTGGTAATTACGGTGTTACCCCTAACCCTTATCGATAAGGGCGAACCGGGCTTGGAATTCAAACGTCTTACATCTACACCTGCTACGGTACCACGTACCGCTTGGGCTAGATCCGTTCTACGTTGCTCTGTTAATTCTTCAGCTCCAATGGATGCTACAGCACCGGTTAAGTCCGTTTTCTTTACAGAACCATAACCAATTACCACAACCTCGTCCAATTGTGCCGTATCCTCAACTAATACTACATCTAATGTAGATTGATTTTGGTAGGTTATTTCTTGACCTTTAAATCCCAAATAACTAAATACCAAAGTTTCCCCTTTAGCAACCCTAATTTGATAATTTCCATCAAAATCAGTTACAGTACCATTAGAGGTTCCTTTTACCATGATGTTTACGCCCGGTATGGGAGTACCGGTTTCATCATTCACAACTCCAGAGAGTTGATCTTGAGCCCATAATGTTGAGCCTAGGCCCAGACAAATGACCCATATTAATTTTTTAAGTCCGTTCATAAGTTGATTGTTTAGTAGTTACGGACCGAATATATTTTAGGTTATGGAAATTAATATGGACAAATCATTCTGAAACATGGATATAACATTTCATCTAATCACAACTAACTGTTAATCAATTATTTAGTGGACTGTAAATAATTAACATTTTATTTACATACCTAACTTTCAGAAGAAAAATCGATAAGAACTCCATAATTTTTAAGCAATAATTTTACCTGATTGTCGCTTTTTAGGGAATCATTTTTGGTTATCAATAAATATTAAGGTGTATAATTAGTATTTTAAAAAAGAGAATTAGTGGTATCATCTGCATAATTTTTTCGTGCTCTCTTTTGCCAACTACTTTTAAACTAAATTTATGCCGAATTAATTACCTATGGCTAAAGTTCAATATTCAATTTACGTAGTAGAACTATCCAAAAAAATCTATACGGAAAACAAAAAATTTAGGGATGCCAATCCTCAATTTAACGGAGTCTTGGAATGCTTATATGTGGGTATGACGAGTAAAACTCCCAAAGAACGATTTGAGCAACATAAAAATGGAACATTAAGTAAAAAGGGAGTTAATCTTTCCTCTTCCATGGTTAGAAAATATGGTCTATATCTAAGAGGTAGTCTTTACAACCATATACCCTTACTACCAACAAAAGCAGCAGCGTTAAAAATGGAAAAACATTTGGCATTGGAATTACGAAGAAAAAAATATGCGGTATGGTTTAACTAACCCCCTATTTTCTTCAAAAAAGTTATCTAAATTTAAAAAGACAACGTTTATATTATTTAACCGCCGGTGTAACGGCATCTAGCAATTCATCTTCCATACCAAAATATTTAAGGGCCAAGCCAAAGGCTAAGACAGATAAAATAACACCAACTAAAAAGATGGTGTAGGTCCATCGCAATAATTTATATTTATGCTGAAGCACTTTTCCCAAATAGTAAAGGTCCATGCTTAATGAATCATATATAGACTCCTTATTTTTTATAATGTTCCTTATTTTAGTTTTAAAATCTGTAAGCTCCATTGCATGAAAGTTGCCAAAGAACAAAAAATTGGTATCCTTTTTTTTAATATCACCCTCAATTAAATTAGCATTATCAACCTTTGGTCTAGTAGCCAATACCGACAAAATCATAGAAGCAATACTGAATAAAATAAAAATTACGGTAGGGTAAATTAAATATGAATTTGAAGGTGCGTCTAATTTTGGCAAAAGATTTGCCAATAAAAGCGAAATGATAATGGCATTTACAGACAATAAAATATTTGCTTTAGTATCTGCTATATCACTAAGTTTAATATGATTTCTTAACTCAATCCGATAAAGGGATTGAATAGCTCTTTGAGGACTCTCATCCTTTAATTTAGCCTTTAATGTTTCCTTTTTTATATTTTTCTCGGCTTTTTGGATGGAAGAAATTAGCGATAACATATTATCTTCTTTCTGTTCCTGCCAGTTTTCTTTGGCATAGTCCGAATAGAAAGTATGTTCTACCCGAAGTTTTTCAATATAACTCATTCTCCAGGTATGGAGATCTGGAACTTGTATTTCAAAATTTTGAAGCTCTAAACGCAATAGTTGTAAAAGTTCCTCAAAATCCTTGGACGCATAAAAATAGGTATTGACATCCTTTATCAGTGCCTCTTCATTCGTCAATGGCTTTTCTAATGACCAAGCTTTTTCTATAAGGTTACTTACGTGTTCTATTTCATCCTTTGAAACTTCTTCCTTTTCTAAAAATTCGGTTGCTAACGTAATACTTCCCGCTATATGCCCCTCATAATTCTTGGCAAAACCTGCATTGAGAAACCAAACAGCTACCATTAGCCTATTTTTATCAATTTGGGCAAAAGTGTCTGACTCAATAATCGATGCTGCTTTTTTAGCTAGCTTATTGGTATACCCTTGACTATGAAACAAAAAATTATTGTTTAATTGATCAGCCAACAGGATTTTTACATATTTGGCGGCATTTTCAACATGGGTAGTATTCATAGCAAATTTGTTTTCTTTTAAATATTTTTAAGTTTTTGTAAAATGGATGAGAACTATTTTTCCTGGCAGCTAAAACAAGACAACTGACTCTCATTTAATTTTAAATCCTCTGAGCCATTTAAAGGTTCAGATATGGTCTCACTAGTACTTAAATGCTCGTGGAATTCCTTGGCATATTCTACTAAATCCTCACGTCTTTGTTTCATTTTCTGTATGATATGTTCCGCATCCAAATCTTGAATATTCTTTGGCCAAACCGTAAAAGAAGTAGAAATATCCTCATTTGATAATAGTTGCTGTAGCTTTTTAGCTTCTTCTTCAAATACATGCTTATCTGTCTGTTTCAAGAAATAAACATCAAACGGGGAAATCAATCCCTTTAAAAAATCTATCTCCTTTTCAAAAGATTGTACTTCTGGTAGAAAAGCATTATTAGAGATTAATGTAGGAAGAACTCCTTCCAAATTAAAAAATGCATTATCACGATCACAAGGCATAGGAATGGCCACTTTTACATCACCACTATCCTTGATTGCCCAACCCCACTGCTTAGAATGCCTATCCCAGTCGCCTATAAGCAAATCGAACAATCTAGCTCTTACCAATGCCCTTTGGTCTATAACAACCTGTTCATTTTTTTCAAATTTCAGTTCTTGTAAATCTTCAGTATCCATCAAGGATTCTACGGTATCTATCCCAAGCCAATGAGCATTTCCTTTTGTTTCATACTCCAATAAAAACAGACGGTTACCAAATTTGTCATTATATTTTTTTAGGAAAGCTTGCTTTGGAACAAATACCAATTGAGGTCTGGTATTTAGTATTTTAGCTTCATCTGATAATTTAGCGACTACCAAAGCAGCATATGGGTGCTGGGCCGAAATACCATCTACCACTATGTTTTCCAACCCAAGGGATTCAGCAACATTTGGTATTAAAGGGGATGGGTCTTTGCTTACACTTCTAAGGGTCAATAACGTACCGTCTTCTGTTTCCAGCTTTAAGGAATGTGTTTGATGTCCACCGCCCTCTTCCAAAATACGTACACCACCAAACAATGTATCCAAGAAAACAATGGGCACCTTTACAGGTGTGGACCAGGCTTTCCTATACTGCTCCCCTTGCATGATATTCTTTACGGTATTTCCTTCATATAATGTACTTGCCGCCACCAAAACAGAGTCAAATTCCTTAAAATTGATATGTTGCATTTCCTTCATACCAACAATTTCACAAGTACTGAACGTTTTAGGTGTACTTAAGAGCGACCAATAGGTCAAGCCCACGAATAGTGCTACCACAATTATTACAGCCAACAGAACTTTTTTCCCCATTTCTATAGTTAGATTCCTACTCTGTAAGATTACCTATTTTATAAATGAACTTGGTTTGCTATAAAATTTTATTTTAACCTTAAACAATTTATGTAGTAATACTAAAGGTCAATTAAAGAATTGAAGGCTGTTAAGCTAAATATTTGGCATTAAAAAAGGGTAAACAATGGCTTAGCCCTGTTTACCCTTAAAGATATTTTAAGTAAAATTACTTACTTAAATACATTTTACGTCTTGCATAAAGGTTGTAAAACTCATCATCTTTTAAACTATCTATAAACAGTATGCTTTCCCCTGTACTCTTCATTTCAGGTCCCAAATTCTTATTTACGTTAGGGAACTTGTTAAAAGAGAAAACTGGTTGCTTAATGGCAAAACCTTCCAATTGTGGATTAAAGTTAAAATCTTTCACCTTTTTTTCACCCAGCATTACCTTTGTAGCATAGTTAACATAAGGTTCTTTATATGCTTTTGCAATAAAAGGAACCGTACGTGATGCCCTTGGGTTTGCTTCAATAATGTAAACTACTTCGTCCTTGATTGCGAATTGAATATTGATTAAACCTACGGTATTCAACGCCAAAGCAATTTTCTTGGTATGGTCCTTTATCTGCTGCATAACCAATTCCCCAAGATTGAAAGGAGGTAATGTAGCATTAGAATCCCCAGAGTGTATACCACAAGGCTCAATATGCTCCATAATACCGATGATGTAAACGTCTTCTCCATCGCAGATGGCATCTGCCTCTGCCTCTATTGCGCCATCAAGGTAATGGTCTAACAACAATTTATTATTAGGAATCTTTCGTAGAAGGTCCACCACGTGCTCTTCCAATTCTTCTTTGTTAATGACGATTTTCATTCCTTGTCCGCCCAATACATAAGAAGGTCTTACCAACAAGGGGAAATCCAATTCCTCTGAAAGCGTCAATGCCTCATCTGCAGTTTCTGCCACACCAAATTTTGGGAAAGGAATATCGTTATCCTTTAGTAGTTCGGAGAAGCTGCCCCTATCTTCGGCCAAGTCTAACGATTCAAAACTAGTACCAATGATTTTGATACCATATTTAGATAATTTCTCCGCCAATTTCAATGCGGTTTGGCCACCTAGTTGTACAATTACACCTTCTGGCTTTTCATGACGGATAATATCATAGATGTGTTCCCAGAATACCGGTTCAAAATATAATTTATCCGCTGTATCAAAATCAGTGGAAACGGTTTCCGGATTACAATTGATCATAATGGTTTCATATCCACATTCGGCAGCGGCCAACACACCATGCACACAACAGTAATCAAACTCGATTCCCTGACCAATACGGTTTGGTCCTGAACCTAGTACTACAATTTTCTTTTTATCGGTTACTACACTATCATTTTCTACATAACGAGCCCCATCAGCGGTTTCAATTTCTGCCTCAAATGTAGAATAGTAATATGGGGTCATTGCCTTAAACTCTGCCGCACAGGTATCTACCAACTTATACACCCTATTGATGTTAAGTTCCGTACGCTTATTGTATACCTCACTTTCGTAACAGTCTAACATATGGGCAATTTGTCTGTCGGCAAAACCTTTTTGTTTGGCTTCCAGTAACAAATCCTTGGATAGGGTGGCAATCGTATATTTAGAAATCTCCTTTTCCAAGAAGTGCAGTTCCTCATATTGCTTTAAAAACCACATATCTATTTTTGTGATTTCATGAATTCTACTTAACGGTATACCCATTTGTATAGCATCATAAATAACAAAAACCCGATCCCAACTTGGTATAGTGAGTTTACTTATGATCTGATCATAATTCTTATACCCTTTACCATCTGCTCCAAGACCATTTCGTTTAATTTCTAGGGATTGTGTTGCTTTATGTAATGCTTCCTGAAAGGATCGCCCTATTCCCATCACTTCTCCTACGGATTTCATCTGCAATCCTAAGGTACGATCAGAGCCTTCAAACTTATCAAAATTCCAACGTGGAATCTTAACGATGACATAATCCAAGGTTGGCTCGAACAATGCCGATGTAGATTTCGTAATTTGATTATCCAACTCATCAAGCGTGTAACCTATGGCCAACTTTGTTGCCACCTTTGCAATAGGATAACCCGTTGCCTTAGAGGCCAAAGCAGATGACCTTGATACACGTGGATTTATTTCAATGGCGATAATGTCCTCTTTTTCATCTGGACTAACGGCAAATTGCACGTTACACCCTCCTTCAAAATCTCCAATACTACGCATCATATGAATGGCCATATCGCGCATTTTCTGGTAGGTTCTATCAGATAAGGTCATTGCCGGTGCCACGGTTATGGAATCTCCGGTATGTATCCCCATAGGGTCCATATTCTCTATAGCACAAATAATAACTACGTTATCATTTTTATCCCTTAAAAGTTCAAGCTCATATTCTTTCCAACCCATTAAGGCCTTGTCTATCATTACCTCATGTATGGGTGATATTTCTAAGCCATAACTTAATTGTTCGTCAAAATCCTCCGCTTTGTATACAATGGAAGCTCCTGCGCCACCTAGTGTGTAAGAAGCTCTAATTACCAAGGGAAATCCAAATTCCTGTGCAATTTCCTTTCCTTGCAAAAACGAGGTAGCGGTTGCCTGTGGTGCCATGCCTACACCAATTTTCAACATCAATTCTCTAAACTGCTCCCTATCTTCCGTAATGTTTATGGCATCAATATCCACACCGATCAACTCTACTCCAAAATCTTCCCAAATCCCTTTTTTATCGGCCTCTATACAAAGATTCAAAGCTGTTTGGCCGCCCATTGTAGGTAGTACCGCATCTATTTGCGGATGTGCCTTTAATATTTCGACAATAGATTTTGTAGTCAACGGTTTTAAATACACGTGATCCGCCATAGAAGGATCCGTCATAATGGTTGCGGGGTTGCTATTAATTAAAATAGTCTCTATTCCATCTTCACGTAATGAACGTAAAGACTGACTACCGGCATAATCAAATTCACATGCTTGGCCTATAACGATTGGGCCCGATCCTATTAATAAAATGGAGTTTAAATCTTTTCTTTTTGGCATTTTTGAAAAATATATTTTGGGAATTGGTCAAAAAAAAGGTGTTACTTTCGGAAAAGTAACACCTAAATATTTTAAAAACTATACAATCATTATTTTTTATGTCTTGTTTCAGAGGAAACAGTCAATTTTTTTCTTCCTTTTGCTCTTCGTCTAGCAAGAACCTTTCTACCGTTTACGGAAGCCATACGCTCACGAAAACCATGTTTGTTCTTTCTCTTTCTTTTTGACGGCTGATATGTTCTTTTTTGTCCGGGCATCTCTTAAACCTTTTCTATTATTTGATATTTTACAGAATCCTCTGTGAAACTGGGCGCAAATATACAAAGAGTTTTTTCTTTGGCAAGTGCTTATGAAAAAAATATTTTTATAAATCCGTACAGTGGAAAACAATGCTTTTGACTAATTTTGTCAGAATTAAACTCTAACAGTGCTGTTGCCTATATTTTATTGGACTTGCGTGAGTACACTTTGATATAGGACAGCAAACAAAAAGATAAAATTATACCATAATATGTTCAATAAAAATTTAAAGTTAATCATTGCAGGACTAATCATCATATACGCCATTTATCAATTTATAGAAGGATATATTGGAAATGGAATAAGCCTATTACTATTATCCTCAATTTTTATTTTTCTTTATTTCAGAAATGAAATCATCCTATTGGCATTCATGCGCATGAGAAAACAAGATTTGGAGGGCACAAAAAAATGGCTGGATAAAATAAAAAACCCAAAAGCGGCATTAACCGTTAAACAACAAGGGTATTACAACTACCTACATGGCATTATATTCTCACAAACCAACCTAACCCAAGCGGAGAAATATTTTAAAAAAGCTTTGAAACTAGGTTTAACAATGGATTATGATGTAGCAATGGCCAAACTTAGCCTTGCTGGTATTGCCATGCAGAAAAGACGCAAAAGAGAAGCTACCATGTTGCTTAAGGAGGCTAAAAAATTAGATAAGAACAATATGTTGACCGATCAAATAAAAATGATGCAGCAACAAATGAAAAAAATCTAATCTTTTATTTACCCATTACATAATATCCTTTATTAGGGATTTCTATAGTATACTTTTTACGAGAAGCATTATTTAAATGTGGTTCCCGTAACCATGGATTGTGTCGCTTTAAAATCTTATAATTGATTTCGTACTCTTGTGCAAAATCGGCAAAATCACTTACCGGAGTATCCACTTCTACCGTAAACGTTGGTACAGCGGTATACATATCATCCTTATCTATGTGGAAACCATATTTTTCCGGATTGGAAAGAATCTCCTTAATGGCCATGATTCTAAATACATACCTACCGGTTTCACTGCCCAACAACAAATCCCAATACGAATCTACTTGCTGAATCCTCAAGTACTTGTTCACTGCCCCTGGACCTGCGTTATACGCAGCCGCAGTCAACGCCCAACTACCATATCTATCTTTCCATTTTTTCAAGTATTTACAAGCAACTTCCGTTGACTTTTCCAAATGATAACGCTCATCTACATTAGCGTTCACCTCAAGGCCATATTCCCTTCCCGTTTCTCTCATTATTTGCCAAAATCCCGTTGCCCCTGCAGGTGAAACTACATTGGTAAGGCCACTCTCCGCTACTGCCAAATACTTAAAATCATCTGGAATACCATTCTTTGCCAAAATTGGCTCAATGATCGGGAAATATTTATTGGCCCTTTTCATTAACAACAAGGCATTGGACTGCCAATAGGTATTGACCAAAAATTCGCGATCAACTCGCTCCATAATTTCAGGATCCGCCTGAGGTACCAACTCACCGGCAAAATTTAAATCCTCTGGGATATCTATAGATGATATCTTATACTCAGATGCTACATTTTTTTGAACGCTATCATTGGCAACCACTATAGTATTAGGGTTATTTGCACTTGTTGATTGAACGGCAAATATTAGGGTTCCCGCTACAAAAACGATGCCCAACAGCATTAATATATTCTTTATGATTTTCATTTATGATATTTTAAGATTAAACGGCCCAACTAGGATTCTACCAAAGGTATATATAGAACTATCTTATTCCAAAATAATTGTTGGTAAGTTCTCATTAAACCATTTTGCACGATGAATGATCATGGTATGTGTACCGTTTACCACCTTAATACAATCTTGAATCTTTGCAATAGGAAATACCATATCCTTGTCCCCATGTATATGAACAACATTATCTGGCACTATGTCCTGTTTCCAGTGCACCATTTTATCAATACACCAATCTATATACGTTTTATCCCTAATAGATAAATAACGCTTGTACAGATCCAGTCTTTTGACAACAGGATCCCCAAAAGCATATTTGGCAAGAAATTCAACATTGTTCACCAAACTTGTGGGCAAAATTTTATGTACTCCCGTTAAACGGGCAAAATTCATTTTACCAGGAAGCTCTTTGGTCAATTTTATACTGGAAACAATGATTATTTTTCTCACCTCTATAAACTTTGACATTTCTTGAACTAGAAGTCCACCTAAAGACACCCCAAGCAACACACTGTTTTCATGTGTTATTTTTTTACACATATTCTTGGCATAGTTAGAAAACGTACAGTCTGGCGCTGGTATTTCCCATTCTAAAAAGTATAACCTAAATTGCGTATCAGGTAATTTAATATACTCAAAAATAGCTGCACTTGCCGCCATCCCGGGCATACAATAAACATGTATTATATTATCATTCATACGCATCAAACCATGTAAAAGATAGGAAATTAGGGATTTTTTAACTACTTTTGATACAGAGTGTCAAAATCACTTAAGGATATAGAAAAAATTACTTACAGCATTTCAAAAACAATAAATTACGATATGAGAACGTCGTAATTTTTTTGTCTAGTACCAACACAAAAATAAGCTATATGAACGATGTTATCATTAAGGACAATTCTTTTTTGCGCCAATTTGAAACGACCGTAAACGGTCATCTTGCCAGAATAGAATACTCTTCTCAAGAACGCAAAGTATTTCTTACCAAACTAGTTGTTCCTGAAGAAATTACCGAAGAAGGTTTTAGGGAGAATTTCATTAAAGCCGTTCTTAGCAATATTCAGGAAAAAAACCTAAGAGTAGTACCTACAAGTCCGCACATTGCCGGTTTTTTAAGAAAAAATAGGCTACAGTACAAAGAAATGCTACCTATTGGCATTCGTATTTAAAACATTCTAAAAGCCTTTCTTCCGGAAAGGCTTTTTTTTATACCTCTACACCCTGGTTTACAAATTCAAATCTAACCATGCCGTCATTGGCTATTTCCGTCAATTTTACTTGATGCAATGTATTTACCAACGAAGGATCCCACGGAGATTTTACCTTTACATAGTTTTCCGTAAACCCATGAATATACCCTTCTTTGTTCTCCCCTTCAAAAAGAACGGTCAACTCATTTCCCAATTGACTTTCATAAAACGCCCTTCTTTTTTTTGCGGATAGACCTCGCAGCATTTTACTTCTTTTACTTCTAACTTTTTTAGGAACAACACCGTTCATTTTAGCGGCAGGTGTATTATCCCTTTCAGAATAAGTAAACACATGTAGATATGAGATGTCCAAATCATTAAGATAATGATAGGTTTCCAGAAAATGTTCTTCTGTTTCCCCTGGAAAACCCACTATGACATCAACACCAATACAACAGTTTGGCATGGTCTTTTTTATCTTTTCTATACGTTCCGTATATAGATTGGTCATGTACCTACGCTTCATCAACTTTAACAAATCATCGCTTCCACTCTGCAAGGGAATATGAAAATGTGGTACAAACGTATTGCTTTGCGCTACAAATTCTATGGTTTCGTTCTTTAACAGATTAGGCTCAATAGATGAAATACGTAATCTATGGATACCAGCTACTTCATCTAGCGCCTGAACCAAATCTAAAAAAGTATGTTCATGTTTCTTGTTACCAAATTCACCCTTACCGTAGTCCCCTATGTTTACACCGGTCAGAACAATTTCCTTAATGCCCTGTGCAGATATATCTTTAGCATTCTGCAATACATTTTGCAATGTATCACTCCTAGAAATGCCACGTGCCAATGGTATAGTGCAATAGGTGCATTTATAATCACAACCATCCTGAACTTTTAAAAAGGCCCTGGTACGGTCACCAATGGCATAACTACCTACATAAAAATCAGCATCCGCTATTTCACAAGAATGAACTTCACCGTGATCATTCTTTGTCAAATCGTTAATGTAGTCTGTAATCTTAAATTTTTCCGTAGCTCCGAGCACCAGGTCCACGCCATCTACATCTGCCAATTCTTCTGGCTTTAATTGTGCATAACAGCCTACTGCCGCAATAAAAGCTTCTTCGTTGCTTTTTTGCGCCTGCTTTACAATAGTTTTGAATTTTTTATCCGCATTGTCCGTTACGGAACAGGTATTTATTACATACATATCTGCCTTATCCGTAAATTCTACTCGTTCAAATCCTTCATCGGTAAAATTTCTGGCAATCGTAGATGTTTCTGAAAAATTCAATTTACATCCTAGTGTATAAAACGCTACCTTTTTTTTCATGCTGCTATTTCTTACGGAGTGCAAAAATACTTAAAGTTTATGGGAGCCGATAAAATACTGAACTGAAGTGTTTACCCTCTTCAATATTTTCTCCATTTTTTAGTAATTTGGAATACATGGCGTAAAATATCCGCTTCTATTTCATTAAACTCTACGCCTCTTCTGGCCATCATTACCTTGGCCACATCAAATGCTTTTTCCGGTTGATAGGCAGAAAACCCAGATGCCCCACCCCAACTAAAACTAGGAACAAAATTTCTAGGAAAACCTGGAACGTAAATATTACTGTTTACCCCTATAACGGTACCTGTGTTAAACATTGTATTTATAGCAGTTTTACTATGATCACCCATCATTAGTCCGCAAAACTGAAGACCTGTCTGCTCAAAACTCTCCGTAGCATAGTTCCATAAACGCACTTTTGCATAATTATTTTTAAGATTGGAGTTATTGGAATCTGCCCCTATATTACACCACTCTCCCAATACCGCATTACCTAAATAGCCTTCATGGCCTTTACTGGAATAGCCAAATATAACCGAATTGCTTACCTCTCCACACACCTTACTGTACGGACCAATGGTGGTTGCCCCATAGAGCTTACCGCCCATTTTTATAATAGCATGGTCACATAATGCCAAACCACCCCTAATTAGACTGCCTTCCCATATTTCCGCATTTTTTCCTAAATAAATGGGTCCGTCCGTGGCATTCAATATACTATACTCCACTTTTGCCCCTTCCTCAAGAAACACCCGTTCTGGATGTATTACTTGATTGGTTTTAGAAATTGGACAACTTTTTCTACCCTTGGTCAGGAAATCAAAATCTAACTGTAGAATTTTGGCATTCTTTTCAAAAATATCCCACGTATTGTTTATTTGCTCTAAAGGAGATTTAAATTCGATACGATCAAACAGCGTAAGCTCATCATTATTCTTTACACCATCGCTATAATACGCTATCACCAAGCTATCCCTTACGAGTGCTTGATTTATTTTCAAAGCACTTATTTCCTTTAACAATTCATCCGAAGGTAAAATAGATGCATCAATACAGATATTTTCAGCCTCTATACGCTCTGGAAATTTAGCTCTTAGATAATCTTCAGTATGCGAGCTAACATCAACCTTTAAATATGCCGACCACCGCTCTCGCATGGTCATGATACCTACCCGTATCTCAGAAACGGGACGTGTAAAGGTAAATGGCAATAAATGATCTCTACGTGGACCATCAAAAAGTATATAATTCATACAAGATGATTTTTTAACAAAATTAAGAAATATCCGTAGAGCTGCTTTACTTTATAGTTAAGTGATCACAAAACCAAGTTAAAAGCAAAAAGAAACGCCCCCGAGTATTCTCGAGGGCGCTATATTCTTATAAAAAGAATAATTGATTGTAAACCAATTTCTATTCTTCCTTCTTTTCTTCTTTAGCAAATTTCTTGTACTTGTTCTTAAATTTATCGATACGACCTGCTGTATCCAAAAATTTAGCTTTACCAGTGTAAAACGGATGTGATGTTCTTGAAATTTCCAATTTAACCAAAGGATATTCAACACCATCGACCTCTAAAGTCTCTTTTGTATCAGCTGTTGATTTGGTTAAAAATACTTCGTCATTAGACATGTCCTTAAAGGCCACGATCCTATAATTTTCTGGGTGTATATCTTTTTTCATTTTAAAAACTTTATTGCACCCATTCCGACGGGCACTCATTTTAAGGGTGCAAATTTAGTGAAAAACTCCAAACAAGCAATTACAAAACGCTAAAATAATTAAAAATAAATTTCATCCTATTTGTAACAAAATATATCATCTTTATACTAATAGTTAAATCAACCTATAATCGTTAAATATCATGGAAGAAAATCAACCAAAAACTGGCAAGTTTGCCTTGAATTACGGGCTTATTACTGGAATTATCGGCATAATATTCGGTATTATGCTCTATATCATGGATATGCACTATGAACAAGGAGCGGCCATACAAATTACACAAACCTTGATTCTTGCTGCAGGTATTGTTCTGGCAATTATTCAATTTAAAAAAGCCGGTGACGGACTTTTATCCATATCAGAGGCACTAAAAGTTGGAGCAGGTGTTGCGTTAATTGCCGCTATCTGCGGGCTTATTTATTTCTTTATCCTATCCAATGTTATAGAACCAGATTATATGGACAAAGTTTTTGAAATTGGGAAGGTTAAGGCAATGAACGACAACCCGAACCTTACAGAGGAACAAATTGACCAAGGAATTGAAATGCAAAAAGGATTTGCTTGGATTTCATATCCCGTCATTTTAATCATCAATGTTGTCATAGGTTTAATTGTGGGACTTATTACAGGTCTAATTCTAAAAAAAGAGGAAGCTGCTTATTAATACCTAAGTAATTGTAGTATTTTTGGACGCAATACCAGAAGTAGCACATGCAATTATCTATTGTAATTCCTTTACTTAACGAAGAAGAGTCACTTATAGAACTTCATGATTGGATTGTATCCGTAATGCAATCCAATCATTTTTCTTATGAAATACTTTTTGTGGACGATGGCAGTACAGATGGTTCCTGGAAAGTAATTCAACAACTTTCCCAGAAGAACCCTTTTGTCAAAGCCATACATTTTCAAAGAAATTTTGGCAAATCACAGGCTTTACATGCCGGATTCAAAGCCGTTAAAGGTGATGTTATCATTACCATGGATGCCGACCTGCAAGACAATCCAGAAGAAATTCCGGAACTATACAACATGATAACCGAACAAGGTTATGAATTGGTCTCTGGATGGAAAAAGAAGCGTTACGATTCAATTATACTTAAGAACACCCCTTCTAAATTGTTCAACTGGGCAGCTAGAAGAACCTCTGGTGTTCGCTTGCACGATTTTAACTGTGGTCTAAAAGCCTACGCAAAAGATGTGGTCAAAAATATTGTGGTATCTGGGGAAATGCACAGATATATTCCTGTTTTGGCCAAGAATGCCGGATTCTCTAAAATTGGGGAAAAAGTAGTAAAACATCAGGCCCGTAAATATGGCAGCACCAAATTTGGCATGGAAAGGTTTATAAATGGATTTTTAGATCTATTGACCATATGGTTTGTATCCAAATTTGGAAAACGCCCAATGCATTTGTTCGGTGCGCTGGGAGTACTTATGTTCTTTATTGGATTTTCATTTGCCATTTATTTGGGTATCGATAAATTATTTATCAATCCGTATGGAAGGTTAATCACGGACAGGCCACAATTCTATATCTCACTGGTAGCCATGATTATTGGTACACAGCTGTTCTTGGCCGGTTTTTTAGGTGAAATATTGATAAGGTCCAAAAAGGAAGAAAATAGATATATTGTATCCGAAGAAATTAACACGTCGCTTTCTGATAACTAAAATTCTCATTAACTTAATAGCATATAAACAACTACCATATGGATAATATCCTTGAAACTGCCAAAACATGGCTTACCGACTTTTTTGACCCTGCAGTTAAAAAAGAAATTGAACACCTGATCGCAAATGACCAAGAGGAACTGAACGACCGTTTTTATAAGAATATGGAATTTGGAACCGGTGGTATGAGAGGTGTAATGGGTGTTGGCACAAACAGAATTAATAAATATACCTTGGGCAAAAGCACCCAAGGACTAAGTAATTATTTAAATAAAGTTTATTCAGGTGAAGATATAAAGGTAGTTATTGCCTTTGATTGTCGCCATAACAGTGATACACTGGCCAGAACCGTTGCAGAAGTGTTTTCTGCCAATGGCATTAAGGTATTCCTTTTCTCAGAATTGCGTACAACTCCAGAACTTTCATTTGCAGTAAGACATTTAAATTGCCATGCAGGTATTGTGTTGACGGCATCTCACAACCCACCGGAATATAATGGTTATAAGGTATATTGGACCGATGGCGGACAAATAGTACCTCCACAAGACGAAGAGATTATTGCCGAAATTAATGCGCTTGGTTTTGAAGATATCAAATTCACTGCCAACGATAGTTTAATTGAAGTGATCAATAAGGAAGTTGATGAAGCTTTTATTTCACAATCTGTTGCTGCCGGTAATTTTAATGCAGCCGGAAAAGACAACTTTAAAATTGTTTTTACCTCACTGCACGGCACATCGATTACTGCCATACCTGAAGTTCTAGAAAAAGGTGGGTATGAAAACGTAACTATTATTAAAGAACAAGCTAAACCAGACGGAAACTTCCCTACGGTCAAATCTCCTAATCCAGAAGAATCAGAAGCACTATCCATGGCCGTTAAAAAGGCTGAAGAAATTGGTGCAGACATGGTAGTGGGTACAGACCCTGATAGTGACCGTTTAGGCATTGCCGTACGAAACCTAGACGGTGAAATGGAAATTGTCAACGGAAATCAAGCAATGGTTTTAATGACAAAATTCCTTCTAGAAAAGAGAAAAGAAAAAGGATTTAAAGGCAATGAGTTTATTGCTACCACTATTGTATCCACCCCTATGATGGAAGCCATGGCGAAAGCATACGGAGTAGAATTTAAAACTTCTTTGACCGGATTTAAATGGATCGGTAAAATGATAAAAGATTTCCCTGAGTCCGATTTTATTGGTGGTGGCGAAGAGAGTTTTGGTTATATGGTAGGTGATTTTGTTCGCGATAAAGATGCGGTTACCTCTACCCTATTGGCTTGTGAAATTGCTAGCCAAGCGAAAGCGAATGGCAGTTCTTTTTACAAAGATTTAATTCAATGTTATGTTGACTATGGTTTCTATAAAGAGCATTTAGTTTCCATCACTAAAAAAGGTATTAGTGGTGCCGAAGAAATTAAGCAGATGTTGAAGGACTTTAAAGAAAACCCGGTAGAATCGGTAGCTGGTTCTAAGGTAAAGTGGATTGAGGATTACAATACCTCTATCGCTAAAAATGTATTGACCGGTGAAGAAAAAACTATTGATATTCCAAAATCTAACGTATTAATCTACGAAACGGAAGATGGTACTAGAATAGCAGCAAGACCTAGTGGCACAGAACCTAAGGTTAAATTCTACATCAGCACCAATACGAAATTGCAAAAAACTGAAGATTATAAAAAAGTAGCGGCAGAACTTGATCAAAAGATCAAGAACATTCTTGCTGAGCTTAATTTAGCTTAATGAACTATTTCAAAAAGATTCTTCGCTTTGCGAAGCCTTACAAGGTATATGCTATTCTAAACATTATATCTAACATCTTTTATGCACTGTTTTCAACATTGGCAATGATATCCTTATTTCCAATGTTGAACGTACTTTTTAAACAAACGGAAAAAATATACACCAAACCACAGTGGAACGGTATTTCCGGCTTAAAGGATTTTGTAACGGATTCCCTGAACTTCTATATCACAGAACAAAGCCAGCACAGTGACTCTGGTGAAGTTCTAATGCTCATGGTAGGCTTGATCATTACCATGTTCTTATTGAAGAATCTTTTTAATTACCTAGCTATGTATTTCATTACTTTTTTACGTAATGGCGTACTTAAAGATTTGCGAAACGAGCTGTATGACAAAACAGTGGAATTACCCATCTCCTATTATTCGGAAAAAAGAAAAGGCGATACCATTGCCCGTATTACCTCAGATGTTTTAGAAATTCAACATTCTTTCTTATCTATATTGGAATTAATTGTTAGAGAGCCACTTACCATCATTTTTACGATTATAGCCATGCTCGCCATAAGTCCTAAATTGACATTATTTGTATTTCTCTTTCTTCCCCTATCGGGTTATTTAATTTCATTGATTGGAAAATCATTAAAGCGAAAATCGGACAAGGTTCAAAATGAACAAGGGTATTTCTTATCTATTTTAGAGGAAACACTGGGTGGTTTACGGGTTATAAAAGCTTTTAATTCCGAATCCGTCTTTGCGAAGAAATTTCAAGCTTCCACAAAACGGTTTTTTAATTTTTCAAATAGCTTGTTGAACAGACAAAACCTAGCATCACCTACGAGTGAATTTTTCGGTATTGCCGCAATAGGGGTTATTCTTTGGTATGGCGGACAAATGGTGCTTGTAGAAAAAACGCTTGAAGCGGAATTATTCATTACTTACATGGCATTGTCATACCAAATACTGACTCCCGCAAAAGCAATTAGTAAAGCATCTTACGGAGTTAAAAAAGGAAATGCAGCGGCTGAACGTGTTTTGGAAATTTTGGAGACAGAAAATCCTATTGCCGAAATTGAGAATCCCATTCATCAAAATTCATTTGATACAGCGGTCAGCATCAATAATATTTCATTTAAATATGAAGATGAATACGTCTTAAAAAACTTTAACCTAACCGTTGAAAAAGGTAAGACGGTAGCGCTGGTAGGGCAATCCGGGAGCGGAAAAAGTACCATTGCCAATCTTGTAACGCGTTTTTATGATGTTAACGAGGGAGATATTAGCATTGATGGAAATAACATTAAAAATCTAAGTAAAAAATCGCTTCGCGGTTTGTTGGGGTTGGTTACCCAAGACTCCATCCTCTTCAATGATACGGTTAAAAACAATATTGGGTTAGGAAAAGAAAATGCCACGGAAGAAGAAATAATAGAAGCTGCAAAAATTGCCAATGCTCATGATTTCATCATGGAATTACCAAAAGGATACGATACTAATATTGGTGATAGCGGTAATAAATTAAGTGGTGGTCAAAAACAGCGTTTATCCATTTCTAGGGCTGTTCTAAAAAATCCTCCAATTATGATTTTAGATGAAGCCACCTCTGCCCTGGACACTGAAAGTGAACGTTTGGTACAGGATGCTTTGGAAAAAATGATGAAAAACAGAACCTCTATAGTAATAGCGCACCGTTTGTCTACCATACAAAATGCAGATACTATTGTAGTACTTCATAAAGGAGAAATTGTGGAGCAAGGAACACATACACAACTATTGGCACTGAACGGAACCTATAAAAAATTGGTTCAGATGCAATCATTGGCATCGTAGTAGAAAATTATTTTAATATAAAATTAATAGTGAAAACCTACTTCACTATTAAACCTTTTCTCAACTTCATAGTCCTAATAATGAACAAACCTCAAGAACCGTTGATAGCAGAGGAAACACTTGTACAGGAATTAAAGACCCAAAATACCCAGGCTAAAGCCTTTGAGGTGTTGGTTAGCACATACAAGGAACGGTTATATTGGCAGATAAGAAACATTGTTTTAAACCATGACGATGCAGATGATGTGCTGCAAAATACATTCATTAAAATCTATAAAAATATTGATGGATTTAAAGGTGAAAGCCAGCTCTTTTCATGGATGTACAGAATTGCCACCAATGAGGCCTTAAGTTTTGTTAAGCAACGAGCTAAAAACCAAGGTTTAAATGACATAGACTACCAAGAAAAGCTCGTAGCCAACCTACAAAGCGATGTCTATTTTGAGGGTGATGAAATACAATTAAAGTTACAACAGGCTATTGCAACCCTGCCCGAAAAGCAGAAATTGGTCTTCAATATGAAGTATTTTCAAGAATTAAAATATGAACAGATATCAGAAATTCTTGATACATCTGTGGGTGGATTAAAGGCATCTTACCACTTAGCGGTAAAAAAAGTAGAACAATTTTTAAAAGAAGATTAAACTATTTATGTAATTGACAGTCAAATAAGTATCATGAACAATAAAAACAAAAATCCGTTTAAAACTCCAGAGGGCTATTTTGATAGTTTTCAGGACAAGCTTATGGCCAAATTATCCGATGATAATGTAGCCATACCTAAGGATAATGCTTTTACGGTTCCCGATAATTATTTTGAAGACTTCAATGATAGAATCAATAAAAAATTATCAGAAGAATCCAAAGTTATTCCTCTCTTTCCTGTAAAGAGAATAATGACCATTGCTGCTTCTGTAGCTGCCATTGCCCTTATTTTTTTCGGTTATCAATGGAACAATGACCAAGACGTCAATTTTAGCGATTTGGCCAATACAGATATTGAGGCCTATTTTGAAAATACGGAGTTTGACCTGTCATCCTATGAAATTGCAGAGGTACTGCCCTTTACGGACACAGATTATTCCAATATGATGAGCCTACCTATAGACGATGAAAACATATTGGACTATTTAAGCGAAGGTTTAAATGATTTTGAAGAACTTAATCTACAAGAAAATGAATAAATATATCATAGTACTATGCATGCTTTTTACCGCATTCTCTTTTGGTCAGCATAAAAGGGACTGGGAAAAAATAAAATCTTTAAAAGTAGCCTACATAACAGAAAAATTAGCGCTGGACAGTAAAGAAGCACAAGAATTTTGGCCCATATATAATGAGTATGAGGAAAAAAGACATGCTTTAAGCCGTAAAGACCATACTCAAATAAAAGATAAGCTTAAGAATAGCGATGCGCTTACCGAAAAAGAGGCTAAAAAGATGTTGTCCTTAAAAATATCCATTGAAGAAGATGAGGAAGAATTGGATAAAGCTTTATTATTAGAGGTTAGCAAAGTTACTTCGGCAAAAAAAGCATTACTACTTCTTAAGGCTGAAGAAGATTTTAAAAGAGATTTGATTAAACAATATCGTCAAAACAAAGGCGGTAGATAACTATTTGAACACGAGTTTAGCAATTCGGTTTTTCCCTGCCGCATAGGCAACGGTATCGTTTTGAAACCGAATCGTATAAAAAGATTCATTAGATAGGTCTTTCCAACTTTCGCCCATATCATAGGAATATGATATACCCGTAAATCCCACAGCAATCAATTCTTTACCATTTTTGTTTGGTACAAATTGCACACAACTTTTATACCCTGGCTGCTTACCATTTGCCAATAATTTCCAGGTTTTTCCACCATCGGTTGTTATTGCCTTATTTGCCGTTGCAATTTCTGGTCTCGTATAATCACCACCAAAAGCAACCCCTAAATTTTCATCATAAAAATCAATTGAATAGATTCCTTCGGTCGGTTCTCTGTTTACAATGGGCGTCCGGTAAGTTTCCCACGTCCTTCCCTTATCCGAAGAAAGTAAAATTCGCCCAGCCGTGGTTGCCATCCATATATTGTTGCCAATAGTCTTAATATTGGTATTGCTTGCTGCAAAAGCTCCCTCGCCCTCTATTCCTTCCGGTAATTGCGAACAAGGCAATTTTGACCATGATTTTCCGCCATCCGATGTTATTATAACACTCAAACATCCATCAACCGTATCGCCCAATGCAATTCCGTCCATATCGTTCAAAAAAGTCATGGAATCATAAAAAACACCTTCCCCCTCCTCTTTGTAGACCAATTCCATTCTTCCGTTTTCTCCCGTTTTATACAACAATGCAGGCGATTCTATCGACAGCATAAAAAAATCTGATGAAGTATGGCTTATAGCCCTAAAGGCGGGAATACTGGTATGATATTTTTGAACGTTCGTTCTTATTTTACCCGTTGTGAAATCAACAGTACCAAACGTACCCTTGTTAGCTGCAAATGCCAAGCTGTTCCCCATTATTTCAATGGCCCTAATACTTATAGAATCTGAATAGACCGTCTCTATATTAACCGAACTAAAGGGCACACGCTGTACACTTTCTGAACAAGAGACCATTAAAATTACCAGAAGAATGATGTAACGCATGTAAACAAGGTATAAAGTTTATCAAAAATAAATGGAATCGCTTCTAAAACAATACCTTTGCAGCCATAATTTTTTAGAGGACAAAAGCCTATATCAATTAAATTGAAATTAATAACGGCTTCAAATCTTCTGACATTGTAACAATAACACTTCTAATGAAATTACACAGAAATTTGGTGTTTGCCGTAATAGACGCCCTTAACCTTATATTTAACGAAAACCAGTATGCCGACAAGGTAGTTCAAAAAGTATTAAAATTTGATAAACGCTGGGGTTCGCGAGATCGTGGTTTTATTGCGGAAACTACGTATGAAATGGTGCGCTATAAACGCCTTTATGCTGAGATAGCAGAAGTTAAAGCCCCCTTTAGCAGACCGGATCTCTTTCGTATGTGGGCGGTTTGGGCTGTTTTAAAAGGAATTAAACTACCGGATTGGAAACAAATAGAACCAACACCCGAAAGAAGAATTAAAGGAAAATTCGACGAACTTTCGCAAATTAGAAAATTTAGGGAAGCGGTTCCGGATTGGATAGACGAGCTTGGAGAAAAAGCTTTAGGAGATAAATTATGGACAGAGGAGCTTGCCAAATTAAATGAGCCAGCAGAAGTAATTTTACGTACCAATACCTTAAAAACAAACAAGGAAACCTTACGCAAAGCTCTGTTGGACGAAAATATAGTTGCCGAGCCCATTAAAGGCTATCCTTCTGCTTTAAAGCTAGTTGAGAGAGCCAATGTTTTTGTAACCCAAGCTTTTAAGAACGGTATGTTTGAAGTTCAAGATGCCTCTTCACAGTTGGTCTCAGACTTTTTGGATATAGAACCAGGGCAACGTGTTGTAGACACATGTGCAGGTGCCGGAGGAAAATCTTTGCATTTAGCGGCATTAATGGAAAACAAGGGACAATTAATTTCTATGGATATCTATGGAAGTAAATTGAAAGAACTTAAAAGAAGGGCTAGACGTAATGGCGCCCATAACATTGAAGTTCGCGAAATAGATTCTACAAAAGTGTATAAGAAACTTTACGGCAGTGCAGATAGAGTGCTTATCGATGCCCCTTGTACAGGATTGGGTGTACTAAGAAGAAACCCAGATTCTAAATGGAAAATGCAACCGGAGTTTCTAGACAAAATTGTAAAGACACAGCACGAAATCATTAGAAACTACAGTAAAATTGTAAAACCAGGCGGCAAAATGGTATACGCTACCTGTTCTATTTTACCACAAGAGAACAGTCATCAAGTACAGTCGTTCTTAAAATCAGAGGAAGGAAAGGATTTTAGTTTGGTAAAGGACAAAAAAATATACGCATCTAAGAGCGGATATGATGGCTTTTACATGGCATTGTTGGAAAAAAGTATTTAATCGTCAGAGTGACAATGAAAAAAGCCTTTCCGTTCTAAGTAACGGAAAGGCTTTTTAAATGGATAGTATCTACTCACCTATTTCTTTAGCGTTGGATATTCTACTCCTAATTGCTCTAAATATGTATCATATTTAGTTTCATCATAATAGTATTTTTCCAAGGCCGGTCTAAATTGGTCTTGCTTGTCTTTATTTAAGTAGATAGGAGGCATATCACTTTCCGATATCATAGGTTGGTATTTCGTTTCTTTCTGCTGCTCGTTATTGAAATAATCCCAAGCACCTTCCAACAAATCTGGCTTTAATAAAAAGTCGATAATGGTCATAGCCTCTACCTTAGCTCCTGCCACCACACCTTTATGCGCTATAGGTGTAGCCATAGCAATAGCGTTACTCCAATGATGACCTTGTAATCCTGGTATATTTGACGGATACCTCAACGTAACCGTTGGTACTTTCCATGATATATCTCCAATATCATCAGAACCACCACTTATGGGCTCCAATACAGGAAGTCCCAAATCTGACAACTTAGTTGGCAAACCTTCTATTTTTTCCGAATTGACTTCAGTCTGTACCGCTTTTGCCAGTTTTTGGTCCGCATCAGACCACTCTGGCAAACCAACTTCTTTAATATTTTCGTACATGGTTTCCGCTATAACCTTATTATAATGTCTTGGCCATGCCGTTCCCAAAACCTTTGATGTCATGGTTGTCCCCGTCATTAGGGCAGCTCCTTTAGCCATATCGTTGGCCATGGCATACATTTCCATAATTCCCTCATATTTGATATCCCTAAAATAAAACCAAATGGAAGCTTTTGAAGGTACAACGTTGGGTTGATCACCTGAATCGGTAAATATGGAATGAGATCGTTTTAATGGATGTAAATGTTCTCTCTTATAATTCCAGGCAATATTCATAAGTTCCGCTGCATCCAAAGCACTTTTTCCTCGCCAAGGTGAGCCTGCAGAATGGGCTGCTTCGCCATCAAAACTATATTCTACCGATATGAGACCCGTACCTCTTGTAGGACCGTAAGACACCCCTAGGTTATTACCCACATGAGTAAAAATACACATGTCAATATCATCAAAAAGTCCATCTCTAACATACCAAGCTTTTGCTGCTACCAATTCTTCAGCTATACCCGGCCACACTAATAGTGTACCGCCAATATTTTCACGCTCCATAATTTTTTTGACCGCTAAGGCGGATGAAATATTCATAGGAATACCCGAATTATGACCCTCTCCATGTCCTGGAGCGCCATCCACTATAGGTTTATGATACGCTACACCTGGATATTGGGATGCCTTTGGTATACAATCAACATCACTACCTAAAGCAATTATTGGTCCTTCACCATTACTCCAAGTAGCAAACCACGCCGTTGGTATCCCTGAAATAGAACGTTCTATTTCAAACCCGTTCTCAGAAAGAATACCCGTTAAATATTTAGAGGATTCAATTTCCTGAAATCCAAGTTCAGAAAAGCTGAATATCTTATCGACCATAACTTGCGATAATTTTTTATTCTCTTCAACAAGGGCCGAGACTTCAGATTTTAATTTTTCGATCTGTTTATTTGATCGTTTCTTTTGTGCATATGCTCCTGATAAGGTCAACAGACAACACAACAATGTAATTAAGGTAGTTTTTTGTTTCATTTTAGTTTGAATTAGCTACTAAAAGGTACATAAATTCATTGGTACATGAGTGGAACCCTTGAATTTTTATCTAATTCAAAACTTTCTAAGCTATTTTTGTAATTATAGAAATTTTACCGCTATTGAAATGTCGTTTTAAGAAAGTGCATCAAAACAATTTAAAAAAGAGGTAATTGCTGATTTTGGGGTAGGTCTACAACCTCAACTTTCTCCTTGGTTTGTTTTTCGCCCCACTTGGTCATCGCCTGTAAAACTGGCAAAAGAGATTTTCCCAAAGGCGTTAACGAATATTCTACACGAGGAGGCATTTCCCCATAAAGGGTACGATCAAGAATACCGGTCTTTTCCAACGACTTTAATTGTTTGCTGAGCATTTGCCTATTAATACCTTCAATCTCATTGAAAAGTTTATTAAAGCGGTTGGTACCTTTAGAAATATGAAATATTAGCATAGGCTTCCACTTACCGCCTATCATATCCATACAATATTCAAGAGCTTTTATCTTCCCTTCTTCTTTTGCCATGCTACTTTATATTTATTCTAACCAACTTGTAATTATAATTATAAAACTAAAAATCAGACTAAATCAACTCTTACTATAATCATCTAAAATTCAGACTTAATAGCAATCCTTTAAAAATATTTAGATTTTGACGGATAAAGATAAAACAATATCTCATTAATTTCATTAACAATTAGTGTTTAAAAGTGTTTTAAATTCCCGTAAATCTTAACTTGTAAAACCTTAATTTTGTACTTTAAAAATCAATACCAGACACAGGAAAAATGATTCACTTTTTTGGGGAACCTACTATTAAGGTTTTTGCGGTACAGACCGCTAAGGAGCTTTCATCTGAAGATACAAATAAATTGATATGGTTGTTTGGCAACCAACCAAAAATAAATGCGGCGTCTCTTGACGCCTTTTTTGTTGGTCCACGAGCTGCAATGATTACTCCTTGGAGTACCAATGCTACCGAAATCACCCAAAATATGGGTATAACCGGTATTATTCGTATTGAGGAATTCAATACCGTGGAAGAGAATTTCATGGGCTTTGACCCAATGATTTCCCAAAAATATAAGGTCCTAGATCAAGATATCTTTACTATTCACGTTGAGCCAAAACCTATTTTGAATATTGAGGACATTAGCGCTTTCAACAAGCAAGAAGGTTTAGCGCTTAACGATGAAGAGGTAGAATATCTAGAAAACCTTAGTAAAAAACTGGGTAGAAAGTTAACCGATTCTGAAGTTTTTGGTTTTAGCCAAGTAAACTCAGAGCATTGTAGACACAAAATATTCAATGGTACTTTTGTTATTGACGGCAAAGAGATGCCCACATCCCTTTTCAAACTAATTAAAAAGACATCACAAGAATTCCCAAATGATATTGTATCTGCCTATAAGGACAATGTAGCTTTTGTTAAAGGACCAAAAGTGGTACAGTTTGCTCCTAAAAGTGCTGATAAGCCAGATTTCTATCAAGAAAAAGAATTTGATTCCGTTATCTCTTTAAAAGCGGAAACCCACAATTTCCCTACCACCGTAGAGCCTTTTAATGGTGCAGCAACGGGTGCTGGTGGAGAAATCAGAGATAGATTGGCTGGTGGTAAAGGTTCTTTACCATTAGCAGGTACAGCGGTTTATATGACAGCATATAGCCGATTAGAAAAAGATAGACCATGGGAGAAAGGAATGACCGAAAGAGATTGGTTGTACCAAACACCTATGGATATCCTTATAAAAGCTTCTAATGGCGCTTCCGATTTTGGAAATAAATTTGGTCAGCCATTAATTTCAGGATCTGTATTGACTTTCGAGTACGATGAAAATTCATCACCATTTGATTCATCGGAAGAAAAGACTTCGGCTACGCTCAGCCCCCGTAAGTTAGGTTATGATAAAGTTATAATGCAAGCGGGCGGTATAGGTTACGGCAAAATAGAACAAGCTATAAAGGCTGAACCAGAAACAGGAAATAAAATTGTAATTCTAGGTGGTGACAATTATAGAATTGGTATGGGTGGTGCTGCGGTTTCTAGTGCCGATACCGGAGAATTCAGTTCTGCTATAGAATTGAACGCAGTACAACGTTCAAATCCTGAAATGCAAAAAAGAGCTGCCAACGCTATTCGCGGTATGGTAGAAAGTGAGGAAAACAACATTGTCTCCATTCACGATCACGGAGCTGGCGGACACCTTAATTGCTTGTCAGAACTTGTTGAGGAAACTGGCGGAAATATAGATTTGGATAAGTTACCTGTGGGTGACCCTACCTTATCCGCCAAAGAAATTATAGGTAATGAGTCTCAAGAACGAATGGGACTGGTTATTGGAAAAAAGGATATTGAATTACTTCAACGTATTGCAGATAGAGAGCGATCGCCAATGTACGAAGTTGGTGATGTAACCGGTGATGACCGTTTTACTTTCGAATCAAAGACCAATGGTGCAAAACCTATGGATCTTGAATTATCGGACATGTTCGGTAGCTCGCCCAAGACCATAATGACCGATAATACGGTCGATAGAAACTATGCAAACGCCAACTATTCGCTTGAATTTTTTCATGATTATTTAGACGCCGTACTCCAGCTTGAAGCTGTCGCTAGTAAAGACTGGTTAACGAACAAGGTCGACCGTTGTGTTGGTGGTCGCGTTGCTAAACAACAATGTGCTGGCCCATTACAATTACCACTAAACAATTGTGGTGTAATGGCGTTGGATTTTAAAGGTAAGGAAGGTATTGCCACAAGCATTGGGCACTCTCCTATTTCTGCCTTAATAGACCCATCTGCCGGCAGTAAAAATAGTATTGCAGAATCTTTGACCAATCTTATTTGGGCACCGTTAAAAGACGGGTTGGCTTCTGTTTCATTATCTGCAAACTGGATGTGGCCTTGTAAAAATGAAGGTGAAGATGCCCGTTTATACAAAGCAGTTCAAGCTGTTTCTGACTTTGCCATTGAATTAGGTATCAATGTACCTACGGGAAAGGACTCACTTTCCATGAAACAAAAATATAAGGATGGCGATGTAATCTCTCCAGGTACGGTGGTCATTTCCGCTGCCGGAAATTGTAGCGATATCAATAAGGTAATTGAACCTGTATTACAAAAAGATGCCGGATCTATTTACTACATCAACCTTTCTAAAGATGCTTTTAAATTAGGCGGTTCTTCGTTCTCACAAACCAGAAACAGTATAGGTAGCGAAACACCAACGATTACAGATTCCGCTTACTTTAAAACTGTTTTTAATACCATTCAATCTTTAATTAAAGATGATAAAATTGTTGCAGGGCATGATGTTGCATCTGGCGGACTGATCACTACGTTACTTGAGCTTTGTTTTGCCGATATAGATTTAGGTGCAAATCTTGATCTTACAGCGCTAGGTGAATCTGACACCATTAAAGTACTGTTCTCTGAAAACGCCGGTATTGTTTTACAGGCAAAAGATGATAGCATTGAAAATGTTTTTGAATCGAATAAGATAGATGCCATTAAATTAGGAACCGCTACAAACCAAGCTGTTCTTACCATAAAAAATAATGGTATGGAAATGGGCTTGAACATTGAGACCCTTCGCGATACTTGGTTTAAGACATCTTACCTATTGGATAATCAACAAACCGCAAATGGTTTGGCAAAAGATAGATTTGACAATTATAAAGTTCAACCATTAGTATATAATTTTCCAACTGCCACTACATTGAAGCTACCAGGCAGAGCTCTTAATGAATCAGCAACTAGACCTAAAGCTGCTATTCTTCGTGAAAAAGGGAGTAACTCTGAGCGCGAAATGGCAAATGCGATGTACTTGGCAGGATTTGATGTTAAGGATGTTCACATGACGGACCTTATCTCGGGTCGTGAGAATTTAGAGGATATTCAGTTTCTAGGTGCCGTTGGTGGTTTCTCCAATTCCGATGTGCTAGGTAGTGCAAAAGGATGGGCAGGAGCCATTAAGTACAACGAAAAGGCCAATACGGTTATTAAAAACTTCTTTGCTAGACCAGATACATTATCGGTTGGCATTTGCAACGGATGCCAATTGTTCATGGAGTTGGATTTAATTAATCCAGAGCATGAAACGCACGGTAAAATGACGTACAACGATTCTCATAAACATGAGAGCAACTTTACTTCGGTGGAAATACAAAAGAACAACTCGGTTATGCTATCCTCATTAGAAGGAAGCAAACTGGGCGTTTGGATCTCTCATGGAGAAGGCAAATTCTCTTTACCACAATCAGAGGAGAACTATGATATTGTTGCTAAATATGGTTACGAAGGCTATCCGGCAAACCCTAATGGCAGTGACTTTAACACCGCAATGCTTTGTGATAAAACAGGGCGTCACCTTGTTACCATGCCACATATAGAGCGTTCTATTTTTCCATGGAACTGGGCGCATTATCCAGCAGATAGAAATGATGAAGTTTCACCATGGATCACGGCTTTTATTAATGCCAAAGAATGGTTACTTAATCAGAAATAATTACAACCTTTTATAACCTAAAAAGCTGTGTACTTCCAAAATATTGGATACACAGCTTTTTCTTTTTTTTAACTAATTAAAGTTTGCCAGTGGTTTCATTACACCTTCTTTTTTACCAAGTATGCTTTAAATTAGAAGTAAATAAAAAAAGGCCCAATATTCCATAAAATTTTTCATCTTCCTTTTTAGCAATTAGCCTAATATGTTCATTTGCAAATTATTGCAATCAATCAACTATAAAGAGTAAAGAGCAAAGCCAATATAGTCAATTAGGAAATTTACAATCATATGCTATTTTATTTGTCAATACAATTTTAAAATACCGAGTTCTTTCATTATTTTGCAAAAAAGTTTATAATCTGCATATGCAACAAATAACTCGTCTATTCGATATCCCTTATTACCAACTTGAGCATTTCAATCTTGAAAAAGCTCTGGTAACCAAAAAAAATGGTAAATGGGTTGCCACCTCTACCCAAGAGTATATTGATAAAGCAAACGCGATTAGCAGAGGCTTGCTTCGCTTGGGAGTTAAGCCAAATGATAAAATTGCCGTAATCTCGTTGACCAATAGAACGGAATGGAATATTTTAGATATTGGAATATTACAGATCGGCGCACAGAATGTACCCATTTATCCAACCATTTCAGAGGAAGATTATGAATATGTATTAAATCATTCTGAAGCCCAATATTGTTTTGTTTCATGTACCGAAGTATTGGACAAGGTCAATAAAATTAAGGACAATGTAAAGTCGCTTAAGGGCGTATACTCATTTAATGAAATTGAAAGTTGTCCTAATTGGCAAGAAGTGTTGGACAAAGGCGCGGATACGGGCAATCAAGAGGAAGTAGAAACGTTAAAGTCCAATGTTCAGCCATCTGACTTAGCCACCCTAATCTATACTTCTGGGACAACCGGTAGACCAAAGGGCGTCATGATGTCTCATAATAACCTTGTATCTAATGTGGTAGCAAGTAAGGAACGTGTTCCTTCCAGTATTAATGACACCGCTTTAAGCTTTTTGCCTATATGCCATATATTTGAACGAATGATTCTTTATCTATACCAGTATTGTGGTATAGAAGTTTATTTTGCGGAGGGACTGGACAAAATAAGTGACAATTTAAAAGAAGTGAAGCCAAATTTAATGACCGTTGTACCCAGGTTGTTAGAAAAGGTCTATGAATCTATTATAGCCAAAGGGTCTAGTTTAACCGGTATCAAAAAGAGTTTGTTCTTTTGGGCCGTAGATGTAGGTCTAAAATATAAACCCTACGGTGCCAATGGTTGGTGGTATGAATTAAAACTATCAATTGCCCGCAAATTGATTTTCAGCAAATGGCAAGAAGGACTAGGCGGTAACCTTGGTATCATGGTTTCTGGTAGCGCAGCATTACAACCCCGCTTAAGTAGAATATTTGCAGCAGCGGGCATTCCTGTGATGGAAGGCTATGGTCTTACCGAAACTTCACCTGTTATATCCGTAAACGACCAAAGGAACAATGGTTGGAAAATTGGCTCCGTTGGTAAGGTAATTTCTGATGTAGAAGTGAAAATAGCGGAAGACGGAGAAATTCTTTGCAAAGGTCCCAATGTCATGTTAGGCTATTATAAAGACCCCGAAAAAACTGCAGAGGTTATTAAGGATGGCTATTTTCATACGGGGGATATTGGCGAAATAGACCACGAGGGTTTTTTAAGGATTACTGATCGCAAAAAAGAAATGTTCAAAACTTCTGGCGGAAAATATGTAGCCCCCCAATTATTGGAGAACAGATGTAAACAGTCCAGGTTTATTGAGCAGATCATGGTCATTGGCGAAGGCGAAAAAATGCCGGCAGCATTAATACAACCCAATTTTGACTACATCTATGAATGGGCCAAGAAAAACAACATTACTGTAGGTGAAAATTCAGATATCGTACTCAATGAAAAAGTAATAGAACGATTGGATGAAGAGGTTACCAAAGCAAATGAAAATTTTGCGAAATGGGAAAAAATCAAACAATTTAGACTTACTCCGGATATTTGGAGCATAGAAGGCGGGCACCTTACCCCTACCATGAAGTTGAGAAGAAAAATCATTAAGGAAAAATATATTGACCTTTACAATGATATTTATGGGCACTAAATTCTTTTAAAATTACACCTATAGATTACAAGTACTGTTTGCAAAGTAACGTTTTGACATAAAAACAATGAATTTGCCAACCACTTTGGTCGTATATTTTACTTATAAAACATAGGTATATTGAATTCTACATAGGTAATAGTACTAGATTCAAAAAAAGGAAAGGGTTTACTTAAATATTTCATAAATTTATTATGCATGCATAATAAATTTTCTTATATTTGGGCTGCAACCACCAGCGTATGAAAGAAGTAACTATTGATTATGCACTTAGAGCTACTTGGCAGGCAGTAGCAAGAATGTATAATGAAGAAGCAAAGAATTTTGATTCTACAATGGCAGTAGGTTTTACTTTATTAAGTATTGATCCCAAAACCGGAACTCCATCTACCGCCTTAGGCCCAAAAATGGGTATGGAAGCTACTAGTCTTTCTAGAATCTTAAAGAGTATGGAGAAAAAGGGGCTCATACAAAGAAAGCCAAACCCAGAAGACGGAAGAGGAGTCTTAATCTATTTGACCGAGATGGGCTTGGAAAAAAGAAATCTTTCAAAAAGCACCGTACTTCAGTTTAACGAAGCTATAAGACAAGAAGTGGACCAAGAAAAAATTATGAACTTTTTTGAGGTTACCGAAACCATTAATAAGCTTATTGCAGACAAAAAATTATTTTCAAAAAATATATCAAATTAATACCGATTAAACTACATGAACAAGCATATTAAAAAAGTAGCAGTTATCGGCTCAGGGATAATGGGAAGTGGCATCGCATGTCATTTTGCCAATATAGGGGTCGAAGTATTACTATTGGATATTGTTCCAAGAGAACTTACGGAAAAGGAAAAAGCCAAAGGCCTAACACTTAACGATAAAATTGTTCGTAATAGATTGGTTAATGACTCTTTGGCCGCGGCATTGAAATCAAAGCCCTCCCCTATTTACCATCAAAAATTTGCAAGTCGTATATCCACCGGAAATTTAGAAGATGATATTTCTAAAGTAGCAAAAGTTGATTGGATTATTGAAGTTGTTGTAGAGCGACTGGACATTAAAAAAATGGTTTTTGAAAACCTTGAAAAATACAGAACACCTGGTACCTTGATTACCTCTAATACATCAGGTATTCCTATTAAATTTATGTCAGAAGGCAGAAGTGACGACTTTCAAAAACACTTTTGTGGAACCCACTTTTTCAACCCGGCGCGTTATTTAAAACTTTTTGAAATTATTCCTGGCCCTAAAACTTCTCCTGAAGTATTGGATTTCTTGAACGGATATGGTGAAAAATTCTTGGGCAAAACGTCCGTTATTGCTAAAGACACCCCTGCATTTATAGGAAATAGAATTGGAATATTCAGTATTCAGAGTCTTTTCCATATGGTAAAGGAAATGGGTATGACCGTGGAGGAAGTAGATAAATTGACCGGTCCTGTAATAGGTAGACCAAAGTCGGCCACTTTTAGAACTGTTGATGTTGTAGGTTTAGATACTTTGGTACATGTTGCTAACGGTATTTATGATAATTGTGCCGATGATGAGCGCCATGAACTGTTTAAACTGCCTGAATTCATCAGTACAATGATGGACAATAAATGGTTAGGAAGTAAAACGGGACAAGGTTTTTATAAAAAATCTAAAGATGATAAAGGTAAAACCGAAATTTTGACCCTTGATTTGGATACGATGGATTATCGTTCTAAAAAGAGTGCGAAATTTGCCACTTTAGAATTGACGAAGACAATAGACAAAGTAGTTGATCGTTTTGCCGTACTTGTTGGCGGAAAGGATAAAGCTGGAGAATTTTACAGAAAAAGTTTTGGGCAGTTATTTGCCTATGTATCTCACAGAATCCCTGAAATTACCGACGAGCTTTATAAAATAGATGATGCCATGAAAGCCGGTTTTGGCTGGGAACATGGACCATTTCAAATTTGGGATGCCGTAGGTATAGATAAAGGTTTGGAGTTTATTAAAGCAGAAGGTCTAGAAGCCGCTGCTTGGGTTCATGATATGAAAGCCGCTGGTGTAAATTCTTTCTATGCAGTTAAAGAAGGGGCTACCTATTATTATGATATCCCTAAAAAATCAGTAGAAAAAATACCTGGTCAAGATTCTTTTATCATACTCGATAATATCAGAAAATCTAAAGAGGTATTTAAAAACAGTGGTGTAGTTGTTGAAGATTTAGGTGACGGAATATTAAATGTTGAGTTCCAGTCTAAAATGAATACCATTGGTGGCGATGTTTTATCTGGCTTGAACAAAGCAATTGATATGGCAGAGAAAGATTTTCAAGGTTTGGTCGTTGGTAACCAAGCTGCGAATTTCTCTGTTGGTGCAAACATTGGTATGATCTTCATGATGGCCGTTGAGCAGGAATATGACGAGCTTAATATGGCCATTAAAATGTTTCAAGATACTATGATGCGTATGCGCTACTCTTCCATACCAACAATCTCTGCCCCTCATGGCATGACATTGGGTGGTGGTTGTGAGCTTTCTTTACATGCAGATATGGTAGTTGCAGCCGCTGAAACCTATATAGGACTTGTAGAATTTGGTGTTGGGGTAATTCCTGGCGGTGGCGGATCTAAAGAATTTGCCGTTCGCGCACAAGATACCTTTAAAAAGAACGATGTTGAGCTGAATGTTCTTCAAGAGTATTTCTTGACCATAGGTATGGCCAAGGTTTCTACTTCTGCCTATGAAGCTTATGATTTAGGCATATTACAACATGGTAAGGATATTGTTGTAGTTAATAAGGACAGACAAATTGCAACGGCTAAAGCTTATGCTAAATTAATGGCCGAACAAGGTTATACGCAACCCCCTAAACGATCGGATATTAAAGTATTAGGGAAACAGGCATTGGGTATGTTCTTAGTAGGAACAGATTCTATGGAGGCCAGTCACTACATTAGTGAACATGATAAGAAAATTGCAAACAAACTAGCCTATGTAATGGCCGGGGGCGATTTATCCGAGCCGACATTGGTAAACGAGCAATATTTGTTAGACCTGGAAAGAGAAGCTTTCCTATCGCTTTGTACCGAAAGAAAAACTTTGGAAAGAATTCAGCATATGTTGAAAACTGGAAAACCGTTACGTAATTAATTTACGCAACTATATGCCATAAGCTTATAATTAGTGGCAATCTTAATTGTAACAACAAATAATGCTAGAAGCAAAAAGCTGACAGCTAAAAGCAAGATTAAAAAATGAAAACAGCATATATAGTTAAAGGTTATAGAACAGCGGTAGGTAAAGCACCTAAAGGAGTCTTTCGCTTTAAACGTACCGATGAATTGGCAGCCGAAACCATCGAGTATATGATGAAAGAATTGCCAAACTTAGATAAAAAACGAATTGACGATGTTATTGTTGGTAATGCAATGCCGGAAGGTTCTCAAGGTTTGAACATGGCACGTTTAATTTCGTTAATGGGTCTGGATATCGTAGATGTTCCCGGAGTTACCGTAAATAGATTCTGTTCATCGGGTATCGAGACAATCGGTATTGCAACTGCCAAAATCCAGTCAGGTATGGCGGATTGTATTATTGCCGGTGGTGCCGAGAGCATGAGTTCAGTACCTATGACAGGTTATAAGACAGAATTGAATTATGATGTAGTTAAGGCGGGCCATGAAGACTATTACTGGGGTATGGGAAATACCGCTGAGGCCGTTGCAAATGAATACAAAGTTTCTCGAGAAGATCAAGATGAATTTGCCTATAACTCTCATATGAAAGCTCTTCGTGCCCAGGCAGAAGATAGATTTCAAGATCAAATAGTACCAATAGAGGTTGAAGAAACCTATGTTGGAGCTGATGGTAAAAAGGCTACTAAAAAATATACGGTAACCAAAGATGAAGGACCTAGAGCCGGTACTTCAACCGCTATATTGAACAAACTTAGACCGGTTTTTGCCGCAGGTGGTAGTGTTACAGCAGGTAACTCTTCACAAATGAGTGATGGTGCCGCTTTTGTAATGGTAATGAGCGAAGAAATGGTAAAAGAATTGAATCTTGAACCTATAGCGCGACTTGTAAATTATGCAGCAGCAGGTGTGCCGCCAAGAATTATGGGTATAGGACCTGTAGCTGCTGTGCCAAAAGCACTAAGACAAGCTGGTTTAAAACAAGATGATATAAAGTTAATCGAATTGAACGAAGCTTTTGCTTCTCAATCCTTAGCGGTCATCAGAGAATTGGACTTGGATCAAGATATAGTTAATGTAAATGGAGGAGCTATAGCATTAGGCCACCCATTAGGTTGCACAGGAGCTAAATTATCGGTTCAACTTTTTGATGAAATGCGTAAAAGAAATATGCAAGGTCAGTATGGTATGGTTACCATGTGTGTAGGTACTGGACAAGGTGCCGCGGGTATTTTTGAATTTTTAAAATAACAAACTTATTATTTGGCATAAGGTATTTACTTAATACTTATTACCAAATACTTTATACTAAATACAATTAACAAAATGAGCGCAGAAACTGTAAAAAAAGATATTCTTAGAGGAGGACAATTCCTTGTTAAAGAAACCAATTGTGAAGACATATTCACCTTAGAAGATTTAAATGAAGAGCAACGAATGATGCGTGATAGCACCAAGGAATTCGTTGACAGGGAATTATGGGCACATTGGGAACGTTTTGAGAAAAAAGACTATGCCTATACCGAGGAAACTATGCGTAAAGCTGGTGAATTGGGCTTATTAAGTGTTGCCGTTCCAGAATCCTATGGGGGTATGGGAATGGGCTTTGTTTCTACCATGTTGGTCTGTGATTATATTTCTGGTGCAACAGGTTCTTTTAGTACAGCATTTGGTGCTCATACAGGTATTGGTACTATGCCAATTACTTTATATGGTACAGAAGAACAAAAGCACAAATACGTTCCTAAACTAGCTTCTGGAGAATGGTTTGGTGCGTATTGCCTTACTGAACCAGGTGCAGGGTCTGATGCTAATTCAGGTAAAACTAAAGCTGTTCTTTCCGAAGATGGAAAAACTTACAGCATTACCGGGCAGAAAATGTGGATTTCAAATGCTGGTTTCTGTAACTTGTTTATTGTATTCGCACGTATTGAAGATGACAAGAACATTACCGGATTTATCGTAGAAAATGACCCTAGCAATGGTATTACTTTAGGCGATGAGGAAAAGAAATTGGGTATTCACTCCTCTTCTACCCGCCAAGTATTTTTTAACGAAACCAAGGTTTCTGTTGAAAATATGCTTTCTACCAGAGGAAATGGCTTTAAAATTGCGATGAATGCGTTGAATGTTGGTCGTATAAAATTGGCTGCTGCTTGTTTAGAAGCTCAAAGAAGAGTAATTAATGAGGCGGTAAATTATGCCAACGAAAGAATTCAGTTCAGAACTCCGATCGTAAATTTTGGTGCCATAAAAGCTAAATTGGCAGACATGAGTACCAATGCCTACGTTGGGGAGTCTGCTTGCTACCGTGCCGCAAAAAATATTGAAGATAGAATTGCAATACGTGAAAGCGAAGGCAATACCCACCAAGAGGCCGAGCTTAAAGGTGTTGAGGAATATGCTATAGAATGTTCAATTTTAAAGGTGGCGGTTTCTGAAGATGTACAGCATACGGCAGATGAGGGTGTGCAAATTTTTGGAGGTATGGGCTTTAGTGCGGATACCCCTATGGAATCTGCTTGGAGAGATGCTAGAATTGCACGTATCTATGAGGGCACTAACGAAATCAACAGAATGTTAGCAGTAGGTATGCTTGTGAAGAAAGCAATGAAAGGTCATGTAGATCTATTAGGCCCGGCAACCGCAGTTGGTGAAGAGCTTATGGGCATTCCTTCTTTTGATACACCTGATTTCTCTGAACTGTTTGCTGAAGAAAAAGATATCTTGAAGCGACTTAAAAAAGTATTTTTAATGGTTGCTGGATCTGCTGTACAAAAATTTGGTCCGGAATTGGAAAAGCACCAACAATTAATGCTTGCTGCTTCCGATATTCTTATTGAAGTATACATGGCAGAATCTGCATTGTTACGTACAGAAAAAAATGCAAAACGTTTTGGTGAAGAAGCACAGGCAACGCAAATTGCCATGTCAAAACTTTATCTTTTCAATGCGGTTGAAAAAATTATTAACAAAGGAAAGGAAGCTATTATTTCCTTTGCCGAAGGAGATGAGCAACGCATGATGTTGATGGGACTTAAACGTTTTACAAAATATACAAACTACCCTAACGTAGTAGCTTTACGCACACAAATAGCCGATAAAGTTGCCGCAGATAACGGGTATACCTTTGACTAATTCAGATTACCTTTTTGTTGTTTGGTAAAATGAATAGGAACCGCCCTCTAAAGGGCGGTTTTTTATTTGCTCAAAATTTATCTTACACCTAATTTTGAACAATGCACAACAAATTACTGAAACAGGTCTATAGTCCATCTGAATTTAATGCACATGGTCACGCACTTATTGATCAATTGACCAACCATTTAGAGTGTAAACTTTTTAATAGGTCTAAAAAAGCTATTGCATGGAACACCCCTAATGAGGAACTTCAATTTTGGAAAGACTTTTTAGTTCATGGGGACAAGAATAATCTATTTGAGCAAATAACTCAACATACCACCCATATTCACCATCCAAACTACATGGGGCATCAAGTAACTCCTCCTGCCCCTATAACTGCGTTATCCGGACTTATTAGCTCGTTGCTGAACAATGGTACTGCAGTATATGAAATGGGTATGGCTTCCAATGCCATTGAACGTATTATCACTGAAAAACTATGTAACAAGTTAGGTTTTGGACCACAGTCCGCCGGTTTTTTAACCTCTGGCGGAACTCTTGCTAACCTAACCGCACTTCTGAGTGCTAGAAAAGCTATTGCTAGTACCGATATATGGAATAAAGGAATGGCTAACCAATTGGGTGTAATGGTTAGTGAAGAGGCGCATTATTGTATAGACCGTGCCGAACGTATCATGGGGTTAGGTGAACAAGGTATTATAAAAATTCCTGTTACTGCCAATTTTGCAATGGATACAAATTTACTATCTACAAGATTTGATGAAGCAAAGGCCAATGGCATAGAGGTATTTGCCATAATTGGTTCCGCACCATCGACAGCTACAGGTATTTTTGATAATTTAAAAAAGATCGCTTCATTTGCCAAAGAGAAAAAAATTTGGTTTCATGTAGACGGTGCCCATGGAGGTGCCGGTATTTTTTCAGAAAAATATAAGTTTACCGTAGAAGGAATTGAACATGCGGACAGTGTAGTAATAGATGGTCATAAAATGATGATGATGCCCGCTCTGACCACAGCACTTTTATTTAAGGACGAAGTGAACGCCAAAACCACGTTTAGCCAAAAAGCAGACTATTTATTATCAGACTCCGAGCATGAGGATTGGTACAATTCTGGTAAACGCACATTTGAATGTACCAAGAACATGATGGCCATTCATTGGTTTACTCTCATGAAATATTATGGCGAAGACGTTTTTGATGCCTATGTAACCGAACTATATGATAAGGGAAAACTTTTTGCAGGTCTCATTGACCAAGAGCCTAATTTTGAAGTGGCCGTACCCCCAATGTCCAATATTATTTGCTTTAGGTATTGTTCGTCATCCTTAAATGTAACACAAGAGAACGCCATAAATGCAAAAATTCGCCAATCTCTTTTAGAAGATGGCGAATTCTATATTGTACAAACTACCCTAAGTGGTAAATTATATATGAGAATTACCGTAATGAATCCTTTTACGGACATTAATCATTTTAAGCAACTCATACAAAAAATTAAAAGTTATTTATAGGTCATTATTCCCGTAAGTTTTCAACCATTTCATCCTCACTATCCTTTTTTGAAAAATTAATGGCACATTCTATCAATGCCAAATGAGAATATGCCTGTGGAAAATTACCAAGCAATCGTTTTGATTCAAAATCGATATCCTCGCTAAACAATCCTAAATGATTGCTATAGCCCAATAATCGTTCAAAATATTCCAATGCTTTTTTACGTTCTCCAATTTTGAACAAACTATTAATATACCAAAACGTACATACCGTAAAAGAGGAAGAAGGCAATCCAAAATCGTCCTCATTCTTATACCGGTAAAGTAGTCCATCATTACTTAACTCTTTCCCTATGGCATGCACCGTACTAATATAGCGTTCATCTTTTGCTTTTACACAGCCATAGGATTCCATTAACAATACCGAGGCATCCAATTCCTTAGACCCATATGATTGGGTATAGGCACCTACTTCCTCATTCCACGCGTTATCATAGATATCTTGCCATATTTCTGCCCTTATAGGTTCCCATTTTTCAATTTTGTGTTTCTTATCAAGCATTTCTGCAACTTTGATTGCTCTATCCAAGGCTGTCCAACATAGAACTTTGGAAAATGTAAAGTGCCTATCCTCTGCACGAAATTCCCAAATACCCTTATCCGCATCCTTCCAATTGTTGCTTACGATCCATACAATACCTTTAGTAATGGCCCATAAATCTTCACCGTTATCAATGTCAACACTAAACTTGACCATTTGTTCATAAATGACATCCATAAGAATACCGTAAATATCATTTTGTTTTTGGTGATATGCGGCATTACCAACCCTTACAGGCTTGGATCCTTTGTAACCGGCCAAATGATCAAGGGTTTCTTCCGTTAACTTTTTCTCTTTATTAATACCGTACATGATCTGTAACTTTTCCGCCTTATCAGGTATTAAATCAATAATGAACTGTAAGTAACGTCTTGCTACGTTTTTATGACCAAGTTCAGATACTACTTTTATTACCATTGATGCATCACGGATCCAACAAAAACGATAATCCCAATTTCTTACCTCCCCAATCGTTTCCGGCAATGAGGTGGTTGCTGCAGCCAATACAGCTCCAGTCTTATCATAGCTTAATAATTTTAAGGTTAGGGCGCTTCGTGAAATTTCTGCATTGAACTTTTTATAGGTTGGTGTTAAATTGGACCAGTTTAACCAATACACACGGGTATTCTGTAAATCCAAATAAGCACGTTCCGTAGTTGGCAACAACAGTTTTTCATTATATCCTATTAAAATGTAACCATCCTCTGTCAGTTCTATTTGCTCACTATTTACAAGAGCCTCTTTATTAAAGGAGGCATAGAGAAATATGGTATCAAACTTAACATCATGGGTTAAACTGGCCACAAAATCTTTCTTTATAAAAGATTCCGTAGTACCTATGGCATACTCAAGCTTAGGATCATAAAGCACAGAAAATTTTGGGGTTCCGGATACATATTTAAAATAGCGTATCAATTCTGGTGGGGCATGGTATGCATTGCCTTCCTTTCTATACCGTGGCATAAAATCATGAATTTCAAAATGATCTTCTCCAGATTTAAAGGAGGTTATTAGAATATTGGTAAAAGGCTCATATTTTTGGCTTATAACATAGCTATCATCTACATGTATTTCAAAACTGCCTCCTATTTCCTCATCCAGTAATTTGGCAAAAACAGATGGGCTATCAAATTCTGGCAAACAACACCAATCTATGCTTCCTGTTTTTGAAATTAACGCCGCACTTCTACAATTTCCTATTATTCCGTAGTCTAAATTATCCATTCAATAAAATTCTTGATTCATTTGAGGTTTCAATTGGTATTGCCCTCCTTTTTCACGAAATTTAGAAAAATAATCTTCAAGAAGAAGCAAATAAATCTCTTTTATGGCTAAAACTATCATTATCTCAAATAGATTACCCGTTCAATTACAAATTAGCAATGGAGACATTACTGCCGTTCCTAGTGTAGGTGGATTGGCTACCGGAATGAAATCCGTTCATTCTGGTGGAGATAGCCTATGGATTGGATGGAGTGGACTTACCGATGAGGAAATACCTGAGCAATTGGTTTCCAAAATCGATAACGCCCTTGCCGAACATGGCTCTTCTAAGGTAAACCTTACCGAAAAGGAAGTTGATGGATTTTACTACGGTTTTAGTAACAGAACCGTTTGGCCCTTGTTCCATTATTTCATGGAGTATTCTGAGTTTGAATTGGAAAGTTGGGAAATTTATAAAGCCGTTAACCAAAAATTTGCCGATGCCATTTTAGCAAAGGCCGATGACGATGATACAATTTGGGTTCATGATTATCAGTTAATGTTAGTGCCGCAAATGGTACGTGCACAAAGGCCTAACATTTCAATTGGTTTCTTTTTGCATATTCCTTTTCCATCCTACGAGATATTTAGAACCTTACCTTGGAGACGTGAAGTTTTACAGGGACTGTTAGGTTCTGACCTTATCGGTTTTCACACTTATGATTACGAGCGCCACTTTTTAAGTTCAGTAAGAAGATTATTAGGTTTAGAAGTTAGCTTTAACGATATCTATTTAGAAGATCGTATTATTAAAGTTGATTCTTTCCCTATGGGAATTGATTATAAAAAATTCAGCAATGCGGCCAAAGAACACTCCCAACGTACGGAGAATGAAAAATCTGAACTTCAAAAAAGATTGGATACCCATAAAAAATCTGCACCGGATGCTAAGTTTTTCCTATCCATAGACCGCTTGGATTATACCAAGGGTATTGCCAAAAGACTTAAAGCCTTTGAATATTTCTTGAACAAATACCCGCAGTACAAAGAAAAAGTTCGCTTAATCATCCTTGCGGTTCCTTCTAGATCAAATGTTCCCCAATATCAATTGTTAAAAAGGGAAATTGATGAATTGGTTGGACGTATTAACGGTGAACTATCTACCGTAAGCTGGACCCCAATTTGGTATTTTTACCGATCCATGCCATTTGATAACCTTATTGATCTTTATACCTCTTCGGACATTGCTTGGTTAACACCAATTAGAGATGGTATGAATTTGGTAGCCAAGGAATATATTGCTACCAGAACCGATAAGACCGGAGTATTGATACTTAGTGAAATGGCAGGTTCTGCCAACGAAATGAACGAATCTCTCCTAATTAACCCAAATAATTTTGAACAAATAGCCGATTCTCTTTATGAGGCTATCAATATGCCGGAAGAGGAGCAAATATCCAGAAATACGTTGCTTCAAAAAAGATTGGAACGCTACAATGTTGAGAAATGGGCCAATGACTTTATGAACTCTTTGATCAATCAAAAACATAATAATCAAACCTATATTTCTAGCCGATTATCGGTAGATTTAATGAACGTTATTATGAAAGATTATAAGCAGGCCAAGAGGAGATTGGTGTTCTTGGACTATGATGGTACATTGGCAGGCTTTCACAACGACCCTCAAAAGGCATCCCCAGATGAGGAGCTATACAGTTTATTGGACGAAATCTCATCTCAGCCCAATACAGATATGTATTTAATTAGCGGTAGGGACAAGGAGACGTTTACAAAATGGTTTTTACCTAAAAAATATAATATGATCGTTGAGCATGGTGTTTGGATCTCACAAGGCGGCGAAGAGTTTAGAATGCTCGAAACAGTCAAAAAAGATTGGATGGAGAAAATTTTACCGGTACTGGAGTCTTTTGTAGATCGTACGCCTGGTAGTTTCATTGAGGAAAAGAATTATTCTCTAGCTTGGCATTATAGAAATACGGATCCAGATTTTGGACAAAAGAGATCGGTAGAACTAAACACGGTATTAACCAGTCTTATAGCAAATGATGATCTAAGTGTGTTGAACGGAAATAAGGTAATGGAGATCAAGAGCAGCAACGTAAACAAAGGTAGAGCGTCTATGCGTGTGTATACGGAGCATGAGTACGATTTTGTATTTGCTATTGGTGATGACTGGACCGATGAATTTATGTTCCAAGAATTACCGGAGGAATCCATTACGGTTAAAGTGGGCCGTCAAAAAACACAAGCAAAATATTTTGTAGATAACACAAAGAATGTTCGTGAAATTTTGAAACGTTTTGCCGACAAAAGATAGATCAATCAGCCAGATTCTAGATTACCCTGTTTAGAATCTGGTTAAACCATATCTGCTATTGAAGCCAAAACAGCATATTCTCCCCATCATCATTCTTTCTCAGTTTGCCTGTACCTCTACATGGTTTGCAGGTAATGCCATTATAGAATCATTGACCAAAAATCTTGAATTTAGCACTGATATGGTCAGTTATGTTTTATCATCCGTCCAGTTCGGTTTCATTATAGGCACATTGATTTTTGGCATTCTAATGATTGCCGATCGATTTTCGCCCTCAAAAGTTTTTATGGTGTGCGCTAGTTTGGCTGCTTTATCCAATTTAACCCTGATTGCACCTAATTTGAACATCTCCGGTTTATTGCTTGCTAGATTTGGCACGGGTTTTTTTCTTGCGGGAATATACCCGGTAGGAATGAAAATAGCTGCGGATTATTATGAAAAGGGACTGGGCAAAGCATTAGGATTTTTAGTTGGCGCCTTGGTTTTGGGCACCGCTTTTCCGTTTCTCATTAAAGGCACGGATTGGGCCAGTCATTCAGATAGTGTTATAAAACTTACATCCGGTATTACGGTCTTGGGAGGGTTTCTATTGTTTACTCTTATCCCTAACGGTCCTTACAGAGTGGCAAGTACAACTTTACAGTTAAATGCCGGACCCAGACTCTTTAAAAATTCAAATTTTAAGAAAGCTGCTTTCGGGTATTTTGGACATATGTGGGAGCTCTATGCCTTTTGGGCATTTACTCCAATTGCCATACAGTGGTTTGCCTTGAAATCCGGCAATGATATTTCGGTATTTTTATGGACGGGAATCGTAATTGCCCTAGGCGGGTTTTCATGTGCTTACGGCGGTATTCTTTCTCAACGGATAGGAAGTAAAAAAGTGGCATTATTTGCTTTAATAGCATCGGGATTTTTTTGTTTCATATCTCCTTTACTATTTACCCTGCCCGTTTACTTTTTCTTGGTGGGATGGTGCTTATGGGGTATCGCCGTTACTGCAGATTCGCCTCAGTTTTCCAATTTGGTAGCAGCAGCCGTATTGCCAGAATTAAAAGGGACTGCTTTAACCCTTGTAAACTGTATTGGATTTGCAATAACCATTGTAAGTATACAGCTTCTAGGATCACTTCAAGCGATCATACCTATTGATCTACTGTTTATTACCTTAGGCTTAGGCCCTCTAGTTGGCGTTTATTTTTTACTTCAGAGGAAATCCATCTAAATGCATAGTCATATCTATTTACTAATTAGAAAAATACGGTACAACATCTTTCAAATAGACTTTTCCCAATGAAATTATTATCAGCCCTATATTTTACTTAATTTTAGAACCCAATTGCCCTAACAAACTTTACTCATCAAAATAATTGAAATGAAAAAACTTTTACTCTTCGCCTTTCTTACTTCATTCTTTACGATATCTGCACAGACCGATCAACGTATTTATGATATTATAGATGCCGTTTCAGCCGAACGTATTGAAAAAGATATAACCAAACTTGCCAATTTTGGTACTAGACATACCTTAAGCGATACCGTTTCTACCACAAGGGGTATTGGTGCTGCACGTAGATGGATCAAAAGTGAGTTCGAAAAAACGTCTGCCGAATGCAACAATTGTTTAAATGTGTTCTTTCAAAAAGATTTAGTAAAAAAAGGTGCCAATAAACGTATCGTAAAAGATGTGGAAGTAGTAAATGTACTTGCTATTCAAAAGGGAACAAAATACCCTAATCGCTATATTATAATGAGTGGTGATATTGATTCCCGTGTTAGTGACCCTACCAATTTTACAGATGATTCCCCAGGAGCAAATGACAATGCTAGCGGTATGGCAGGTACCTTGGAAGCTGCTCGTGTACTTTCTAAGTATCAATTTGAGAACAGCATAATTTATATGGGACTTTCTGGTGAGGAACAGGGTCTTTTTGGCGGTGGCGGTATTGCTCAATATGCCAAAGATCAAGGTTGGGAAATCATTGGTATTTTCAATAATGATATGATTGGAAATATTAAAGGTGTAGATGGCACCATAAGCAATGTAGATTTTAGGATTTTCTCTGAACCTGTACCCCCAACCGAAACCGAAGAGCAACGTAGAGCCCGAAGATTTTACGGCGGTGAGGTCGATGGTGTTTCTAGACAATTGGCACGCTACGTTCATAAAAATGTAAAGCAATATATGCCAGAAATGAACCCCATGATGATCTATCGCTTAGATCGCTTTGGTCGTGGTGGTCATCATAGACCTTTTAATGATGCAGGTTTTCCAGGAATTCGTATCATGGAGGCTCATGAAAATTATACACAACAACATCAAGATATTCGTGTGGAAGATGGTATTGCCTACGGCGATGTGTTAGAGCATGTAAATTTCGAATATGCCGCTAAATTAACGGCAGTTAACGCTATTAATCTTGCCTCTATAGCATGGGCGCCACCAGCTCCTGAAACGGTTAAAATTGGCGGTATCGTTGAACCTGCCGCCAAATTTCAATGGAGCAAGGTAGATGGCGCAAAAGGTTATAAAATATATTGGAGAGATACCACCTCCCCTACTTGGGACCATAGTAGATACGTAGGCGATGTGACAGAGTTTGTTCTGGACGGCATTGTTATTGATAATTACTTCTTTGGAGTCTCGGCTGTTGGTGATGACGGATTTGAGAGCCCGGTTGTTTTTCCAAATGGAATATTTAGATAAGACCAAATTACGTTGTACATGAACAAATTTATAGTTGCACTGGCTCTAGGGCTATGTTCTTTTTCGCAAGCCCAAACATTTACCAAACAAGATACCCTAAGGGGCAGTATTACCCCAGAACGTGAATGGTGGGATTTAAATTATTACCATTTGGATATTGCCGTTGACCCAGATGATAAATTTATAAGCGGCAGCAATACCATTCGCTATAAAGTTTTGGAACCTCATCAAGTTTTACAGGTGGATCTACAGCCACCTTTAACCATTGAAAAGGTCACTCAAGACGGAAAAGAACTTGAAGTAAAACACGACGTTAATGCACATTTTGTTCAGTTGAGCAAACCTCAGATCAAAGGTGAGTTCAATGAAATCATCGTTACGTATTCCGGGCACCCAAAAGAGGCGGTAAATGCCCCATGGGATGGCGGATTCTCGTGGAAGAAGGATAACAACGGTAAGGATTTCGTAGCTACCTCTTGCCAAGGCTTAGGTGCCAGTGTTTGGTGGCCCAATAAAGATCATATGTATGATGAAGTTGACAGTATGCTAACCAGTGTAAAGACCCCAAAGGGACTTATGAATATTTCCAATGGTAGATTGAGGAGTGTAGATAAAGTCAGTAATACGTACCACTGGTTCGTTTCTAACCCAATCAACAATTACGGTGTCAATGTCAATATTGGAGATTATGTTCATTTTGATGAAGTATACCAAGGTGAAAAAGGAGCACTTGACATGGATTATTACGTCTTAAAAGATAATTTGGAAAAAGCCAAAGTACATTTTAAAGATGCACCCAAAATGATGCAAGCTTTTGAACATTGGTTTGGTCCATACCCTTTTTATGAAGATTCCTTTAAGCTAGTTGAAGTTCCTTATTTGGGCATGGAACACCAAAGCTCGGTTACTTACGGAAATCAGTATTTAAAGGGATATTTAGGCAGGGACTTATCCCAATCCGGTTGGGGATTAAAGTTTGATTTCATCATCATTCATGAAGCGGGACATGAATGGTTCGCCAACAATATCACCTATAAAGATGCTGCAGATATGTGGGTGCATGAAGGGTTTACCTGTTACTCAGAAAGTTTGTTTTTAGACTACCATTATGGTACAGAAGCAGCAAATGCGTATGTACAGGGTATTCGTAAAAATATACGCAATGATAAACCTATCATCGGTATTTACGATGTAAATCATGAAGGTAGTGGCGATATGTACTATAAGGGATCAAATATTCTCCATACACTACGTCAAATAGTCAATGATGATGAAAAGTGGAGAGCCATTTTACGCGGACTCAATTCAGAATTCTACCATAAAACAGTGACCACGGCACAGATTGAAGATTATATTTCATCAAAAATGAACCTGGATCTCAGCCCATTTTTTGACCAATATTTGCGCACCATTAAAATTCCGGTATTTGAGTATTCAATTGATGGTAAAAAATTATCCTATCGTTTCAACAATACGGTTAAAGATTTTACAATTCCGTTACGGGTTTTTATCGATGGTGAACCAGTTTGGTTAAATCCATCCACATCATGGCAAAGTAAAAAAATAAAAGGCAGCTTAGAATCTTTGCAAGTTGATCCAAATTTCTATGTGGACACAAAAAACTGATTCAATATTACTAATGAACTAATTTTTAAGGTTCACCAAAAAATATTTAGGGTCAACATAGGTACCCAATAACACCTAATTTTGCTCAGCACCTATAACCCTACATGAAGAACACCTTAGCTAGATACAAAAACAGCGCTTTTAGAAGCTTTATAAGAAGGCACTCTAAATACGCCCCTATTTTATTCTTTATTGGTGGATTCATATTCGACACCTTTACGCTAGGGCGTATTGATCGCCTTTATGACCTCACGGTGCTCTGTTTACACATGACGTCATTATCCATTACATTATACCTTTACAACTTAGTGGATGATGGTAAATGGAAAGGAACTTTTTTAGAACGCTACGAAGAATATTTACCATTAGCGATTCAGTTTTTTTTCGGAGGATTATCCAGTGCGTATGTCATATATTTTTCAAGAAGTGTTTCTTTGTCCAAAACAGCATCTTTCTTCATAATACTTGTACTACTGCTTATAGCCAATGAATTTCTAAAAAAGCGAATTTCCAATAAATACCTTCAGTTTGGGGTATATTACTTTATAAGCTTTACCTTTTTTACGTTCATGATACCGGTGTTTATCAAAGAGTTGAACACCACTATTTTTTTGATTTCAGGTGCCGCAAGTTTAGTAAGCACTTTGGTATTACTTACTTTTATTTATGGTAAAAGTCCCAGCACGCGAAAAGAAATCAAGCTTTGGAAAATGACCACCATTATCATATCTATTTACGGTGTGATCAACCTCTTCTATTTTTTAAGATTGATCCCCCCCGTTCCCTTGGCTTTGGATAAAGGCATTGTTGCCCATAATATTGTTCAGAAAAACGGTAAGTATGAGGTTACCTATGAATCGGAAGAATCACATATTTTTTGGAGAAAGCACAAATTAGATTTTAGTTACACTCCCGAGCAAAGAGTCTATATTTTCTCTTCGATTTTTGCCCCTACAGATTTAAAAAAATCTATTTTTCATAGATGGAGAAAGTATAATGAACAAACCAAAACTTGGAAAACGGTAGATGATATAGGCTATGACATTACCGGCGGTAGAGATGGTGGTTTTAGAGGCTATACTTATAAAGATAATGTAATGCCAGGTGAATGGGAGGTACAGGTGCTGACCGAAGAAGAACAGGTATTAGGAGTAATTGGTTTCGATATTGTTTTAAATACAGATCAAAAACCATTAAAGCTTAAGACTTCAAAATTTTAATTATTTGTTTATCAATAAGATAAACTCAAATCATAACCTTTCTATAATAAATTATTTTTCTGCTTTTTGTATATAAACTAAGACTATCTTCGTGCAACCTTATACAAAATAGTGTCGATATACCTAAAAGTCCGAGCGGTAGACCGTGTGTTCTATCAATTGGAAAAGGAGTTGGGCTCCTTTCAAAAATCCACTGGTCTTGGTTGTGTTGCCAATTGTGGAAACTGCTGTTTAAAACCTGACATTAACGCTACTGCGTTAGAATTTTTACCCCTCGCCTACCATCTATTAAAAAATGGAAAAGCCGAAGAATGGTTGCTACTCTTACAAAACAATACCTCAACTACACTTTGTCCTGTACTTAATACGGTAATTGCACCCGGAGCCAAAGGTTTTTGCTCGGAGTATGCACACCGCGGACTTATTTGTAGATTGTTCGGTTTCTCTGCTATGTTGCATAAAAACAATACCCCGACTCTAGTAACCTGTAAACCCATAAAGGAACAAAAACCAGAAGCGGTGGCCGCAGCAGAAGCTCATATTGCATCAAAGAACAATTATCCGCTAATCAGTAATTATTATATGCAGTTACGCTCAATTGATGAATCTTTGGGTGCCGAACTGTTTCCTATTAGAATAGCTATTGCAAAAGCACTAGAAGTGGTTCTAGGCTACTATGCCTATAGAAAGCCTCCAAAAATTAAAAAAGTTGCATAAATGTCCTTAATTAAAATTTAGATAAACTGTACCTTTATAGTTTATAAGACTGGTATTTGATTTAAGGATTTTAGAAAATATATTTTTAATGGAGGGCGAAAATAAGATTTTATCCAACTTAAAAACGGAACTAAATAAGGAAACCCCAAACTGGGACAATATTTTAAAAATGACCTTAGCGCATTTTGATTGCTCTACGGGCACCCTACACTTTTTAGATACCAATTCACTTTTACAATTAAAAACCCAAGTCAGTATTCCTGAATTTCTTATTCCTAAACTAGCTACTATACCTATAGGTAAAGGTATGGCCGGCATTGCTGCGGAGAGAAGAAAGCCTGTTGAAATGTGTAACCTACAAACAGATGATTCTGGTGTTGCCAGACCGTCAGCAAAAGATACCAAAGTAGAAGGATCGCTTGCCGCCCCGCTAATGCTTAATGACAAGCTTTACGGCACTATTGGCATCGCTAAGCCCGTGCCTTATGATTTTACGGAAGCTGAAACCAATTTATTAATGGAAATTGGAACATTAATTAGCAAAAAATTAAGCTAACCCACCAAAAGTAAGACATAAAAAGCCCGCTGAATAGCGGGCTTTTCAATTGTATTTATATTTCCTATTTAAAAACAGCTCCGGTAAGTGCTACCTGTGCTAGCTCTTTACCTTCTTCTCCTTTAAATGTTACATAATATGGTCCGTCACCCGAAACCGTACCCGTAATAGGTATTGTAATCATAGTGCCTTGCGCCCCTTTTGCTTGGGCTGGCATTTGACCTTTTCCTAATAATGGTCCGTCTGGCGAGTTTTCATGTATTTCAAAATCAAAATACATGTTCGGTGCTTCTTGCCATCCCGCAGTTAACGCAACCGATTTTACGCCTTTTAATGACATGTTCTCCAACATAAACCATCCTGTAGATTTTCCGATCAATAACAAATCCATTCCACCAAATTGCATAGCCTGCATTCCGTCTAACTTCATTTTATCATTGAACTTTACCGTACTGCTTGGTATAGCTATTGAATTTGAGCCCGTAAGTGGTATAGTCCCTTCTGCGCCATCATCTGTATAACTTGCGGTTATAACCAACATATGCCCAGGTGTGGAAGGTGCTGCTGTTATTGTACCTTTTGCTGGCAGGGATTTTTCCTTCTTCTGTTCTCCTGACAATGAAAGTATATACAGTGCAATTTGCCTAGATTCATCCGTTGTAATTTTTGGATGTGCAGGCATGGTTACCTCTCCCCAAACACCGCTACCACCGGTAACGATTTTACCTTGTATGTATCTTGCAGCATCACGACGTTCTTTATACTTCATTGCAATATCCTTGTAATTAGGACCAATAGATGCCTCTGCCTCTTTATGACAGGTCTTACAGTCCATAGCCTGTGTTAACGCCTTACCTGTAACCGCAGCAGATACCTGTTGATGCCCTAAACTCATGGCAACTTTATCCATACCTTCTAAATAATCAACACTTACAAAGATATTTTTAGGGTCTACCTTGGTTCCATCAGGGTCAGTAACGGAAACATCATAAGAAATTTTTTGTCCCGGTAAGTAGAACGATGGTATATCATCACCTAAAGAGATATTTACCTCTGGCCTTGAATTTCCGGCAATAATACTTGTACTTTCACTTGTTGCAGCTGCTCCTTTGTCATCACTTACCGTAACGTTCAATTTATATGAGCCAGCATCATTATACGTATATTTTACGTTAGGTTCTTTAGTTTCTTGGGTGTCACCGTTCCCAAAATCCCACATATAGGAAATAGCATCACCTTCTCGATCATTTGAGGCTACACTTGCCGAAACTTCCAATGGTAGTTTCCCGGAAGTTTGGTTTACCGTAAGGTCTTCAATGACCGGTGGTCTGTTACCTCCATTAAATTGAATATAACCTAAACCAGAATTTGCGTTTTGAGAGAACCATCCACTACCATATTCCAATAAATAAATTTTACCATTAGGGCCCACTTCCATATCTATTAGATTGTTCAGTTTAATCTCTGGAGCAAAAGGTTCCATTTTACTAAAACTGCCGTCTTCTGCTAAATGCACAGCAAACATCCATCCACGCATCCAGTCATAAATAATTACCTTACCATCATAATAACTTGGTAATTTTTCATCACCTTCATATAAATCGGAGTAATATGTTGGTCCGGCCATTGCATTTCTACCTCCCGTAGTGGTTTGCGGAAAACTTGCAGATTCATCATAAGGGTAATATACATACGCTGGCATTGCAGGTGGCAATTCGGTTAATCCGGTATTGTTACGCGAGGTATTCATTGGTTTTTCCGGGTCAAACTCCTGCCCTGTTTCACCGGTCTCATAATTATACTCTTTATAGGAGAAATTATCCCCAATGAATAAAGGCCATCCAAAATTGCCAGGTTTACGGGCTTGGTTCATTTCATCATACCCTTTAGGACCTCTAGTAGCTAAACTATCTGCCCTGGCATCTGGGCCAACATCACCCCAATATAAATAACCTCTTTTTATATCTACGGAAATTCTATAAGGGTTTCTATGACCCATGGTATATATTTCTGGTCTAGTTTTTTCTGTTCCCTCTGGAAATAAGTTTCCTTCTGGAATATCATAACTACCATCTTCATTGACCTTGATTCTTAAAATCTTACCACGCAAATCATTGGTATTGCCAGACGTCCTACGCGCATCATACTGTTCATGACCTGGGGTATCATTTAAAGGGGCAAAACCATTGTTTACATACTTTTGGTCAGGTTCATTAAATGGTGTTGAATTATCTCCTGTAGATAGATATAGAAGATTATCCGGTCCAAAAGCTATAGACCCACCGGTATGGCAGCATATTTCCCGTTGTGAGTCTACTTCGAGAATTACCTGTTCTGTACTAAGGTCAAAATTTCCATCCTTAAATTTAAAACGCGATAATCTGTTGATCCACTTATCCCCTGTTGGAGCATAGTATAGGTAAACCCAATTATTGCTTTCAAAATTAGGATCTTTTTGCAAGCCCATTAATCCTTCTTCTGCATTGACCCCAGGGGTATTCAATGTTTTGCTGTAAACATCTAACTTGGCAACTTCTGTCAATTCCTTGGTTTCGTCATTATATAGCATTACTTCTCCCCTACGTTGAGCAATGAGCACATTACCATCTGGTAAAATGGCCATTTCCGTAGGCTCAAAAAAACCACCCTCATTTAAAGTAACCTTTGTAAAACGGTCCGCATCCGGCGGTATTTGCGAGGATGCCTTGGAATAGTCCAAATTTAAATTATCACCTATGGCATATTGTATGCCCCCAAGTAGATGTTTTAAAAATAAATCTTCGGAAAAACTTGCATCGGTATGGCCTCCACCTGTATAAAACGCGCGACCACCATCAAAATCATGGTACCATGCAAAAGGATGAAAATCTCCGTTTTCCCCTCCTTCATAACTAGACTCGTCCAAGGTAATCAGGACATTAAGTTCTGGATGAATATTTTTGTAATTATAAAGCTCATCTGTCCTATTCCATACACGATCCGTAAAAAACTCGGTAGCCTTAAAATTTTTGTCCTCAATAATAAAATCTGCATTAGGTGTACCACTTGGATGACTTAAAAATTGAGCGCCTGCTAGTTTGTTGTACCAACCCCAATCATATTCGGTATCTGCTGCGGCATGAATGCCTACATAACCACCGCCGGCTTGTATGTAACGTTCAAAGGCCGCTTCTTGATACTGATCCAATACATTTCCTGTTGTACTTAAAAAAACAATAGCAGCATATTGTTTTAAATTTTCCTCTGTAAATAATTCAGAATTTTTAGTCGTATCCACGACAAAGCCGTTTTCCTGACCTAATTTTTGAATTGCCGCTACCCCTGCTGGAATTGAAGCATGTTTAAAACCCATGGTTTTAGAAAACACCAAAACCTTGGGTTCTCCCTCTCTTTTATTGCCACCACATGAGACAATAGTAAGTGCAAAGCCCAAAAGCAGCACCAGTAACATTTTTTTCATACGTAAGTTGTTGATTAGTTGTTGTTGAATTGCTAAAAATAGGGCGTGTATTTGTAAATACCAATAGTTTAAATACTAAAGATTGTATTTTTATCAAAAATTAACCTCCAAAGTAAACTATTATGGAAGAAATACCTGAATTCTATTTCCAGAATGATGATGAATTTAGAATTTGGCTACATAATAACCACTTAGAATATACGGGTATACACCTTATTTTTTATGCGGTCTCCCATGAAAACGAAAGTATGCGTTGGGAAGAGGCTGTGCGCGTAGCCTTATGTTATGGTTGGATCGATAGTACCGTTAAAAGCTTGGGCAACGGTAAAAGACGTCAATATTTTTGCCCTAGAAAACCTAAAAGTGTGTGGAGCAAAGTAAATAAAACTCACATTAAGGAATTGAAAGCCAGCGGATTAATGCATGCCAAAGGACTAGAATCCATTAAAATTGCCAAAGCCAATGGATCTTGGACTTCACTAGATGATGTGGAAAATGGCGTAATTCCAAAAGAGTTACAAGAGGCATTTGATAAAAATCCCAAAGCGTTCGCTAATTTTTCAAATTTTACCCACAGCCAGAGGAAAAGCTATTTGTACTGGTTAAATCAAGCTAAGCGAAAAGAAACCAGGAACAAAAGAATAGCGGAAATAATTCATTACGCTACCCAAAATATTAAGTATCGTGATGGTAGTGGTTGGCAAGCTGCGAAAAAGTAAAAATCATAGTCGGTATAACATCATTTTACCAATTTAAATAAGCCATATTGTTCATGTGCTAAATCGCATCTTAAAATAGAATGCCAAACCAACATTCGTTATATTTTCTTTTTATCTTACCCATACAAAATTATCTAAATACTATGAGTTTATCGAAATTGATATGTGCATTAACCTGTTGTTCGTTTCTAATATTTACGGGCTGCAAAAAGGAAAAACAAATCACATATGACATTCTTATAAAAAACGGGAATGTTATTAATTTGGAAGATGGTTCTATTTCTAATGGTAGCATACTGATCAACAATGATAGAATTACCAAAATTACTTCAAGTGAAGAGTTCGGTTCTGTAAAAGCGAAAACAGTAATCAATGCGAAAGATAAATTCATTGTACCGGGGTTTTGGGATAACCATAGCCATTTTAGAGGTGGTGATTCGTTAATTGAAGCGAACAAGAAATTTTTAAACCTATTTATAGCTAACGGAATAACCACGGTTCGCGATGCCGGTGGAGACCTTACTTCTTCGGTTTTGGAATGGAGAAAAGCTATTGAGAACAATCAGTTGGTTGGACCTACCATCTTTACATCGGGACCAAAAATTGATGGACCAGGTGGTACTTGGGCTGGTTCTTTAGAGGTTGATAATGATTTGGAAGTTATCAAAGCCTTAGACTCCCTACAATCCATTCCGTCGGACTTTGTAAAAATCTATGATAGTCGTATTTCTGGCGAAAATTATTTAAAGGTGATAGAAGAAGCAGAAAAACGGAATTTGATTACATCGGGACACATGCCTTTTACAGTGGAGCTTGACGCTACTATTGATGCAGGTATTGATGCTGTGGAGCACCTGTATTACATCATGAAAGGATGCTCAAGTAATGAAAAAGAGATTACCCAAAAACTGATAGACAAAGAAATCGGATTTTGGGATGCTATGCCCCTACTACAGTCTTCTTATACAGATTCAACGGCACTCGCTACTTTTCAAAAACTTAAAGCAAACAATGTTTTTGTAGTACCTACATTGCACATTGGTGGTGTACTTAGTTATTTAGACGAAGTCGACCATACTGAAGACACCTACTTAAAGTACATGAGCGACGGGATTCAGAAAACCTACCAAGGAAGAATTGACCGTGTAAAATATGCCACTGAAAAGCAAGTTGCAGACCGAAAAGCTTTGGACCAATTCTTTGGTAAACTAGCGTTAAAATTAAACGAAAACGGAGTATCTCTTTTAGCAGGTTCTGATAGTGGCGCCTACAATAGTTACACTTACCCGGGTATTTCGCTACATAAAGAACTTGAAGCAATGGTCGCTACTGGTATTTCTCCACTAGATGCCTTAAAAGCTTCCGCTTATAATGGTGCTATGTTTTTAAAGCAAGATGCAGATTATGGTACTATATCCGAAGGTAAAATTGCTGATATCGTTTTACTCAACAGCAATCCGCTAGAAAACATCAAAAACACCCAAGATATTTACATGGTACTTTCTAATGGAAATCAGCATACGAAACAAGATTTAGATAGCCTATTAACTGCTGCCATTGCCAACTAAACAACTTATTCCATGAAATCAATAATTTTCATCTGCCTATTTTCTCCTTTCCTATGCTTTTCACAAACACTCTTAAAACCAGACCGCGTTTTTGATGGTGCTGAAATGCATAATGATTGGGTAGTTCTAGTAGAAGATAATCTAATTACTTATGCCGGTAAAGTAAATGGTGTAACATTACCCAGTACTACAAAAGAAATTGATTTAAGTGGTACTACCTTGATGCCTGGCATAATTGAGGGGCATTCGCATATATTATTACACCCTTACAATGAAACCGATTGGAACGACCAGGTGCTTAAAGAATCGCCGGTTGAACGTGCCATAAGAGGTACTGTACACGTAAAAAATTCGCTTTTAGCGGGAGTTACCACTATGAGGGATTTGGGTGCCGAAGGTGCTGGTTATACCGATGTTTATGTAAAGAAAACTATTGATAACGGAATTATAGACGGACCACGATTGTTGGTTGCCGGTCCTGCAATTGTGGCAACAGGTGCCTACGGACCAAAAGGTTTTCATGACGGTGTAACGGTTCCATTAGGTGCTGAAGCAGCAAGTGGTGTTGACCAGAGCATTGAAACCGTTCGAAGACAAATGGGTAACGGTGCCGATTTGATTAAAATTTACGCCGATTACCGTTGGACTCCCGGTGCGGCTTCTAAACCTACTTTTTTACAAGAGGAAATTAATGCCATGGTAGCCACTGCAACCAATGCAGGTAAATATGTAGTTGCCCACGCCAGCACTCCCGAAGGTATGAAAAGAGCCATTCTTGGCGGAGTGGAAACCATTGAACACGGTGACGGCGGAACTATGGAGATTTTTAAGCTGATGAAAGAAAACGAAGTTGGCTTATGCCCTACCCTTGCTGCAGGTGATGCAATTACCCAGTACAGAGGGTGGAACAAGGGAACCGACCCAGAGCCTGAACGCATTCAACAAAAAAGAAAGTCCTTTAAAATGGCGCTGGACTCTGGAGTACAAATTGTTTTTGGTGGTGATGTGGGTGTTTTTCCACATGGCGAAAATTATCGTGAAATGGAATTGATGGTAGCATACGGAATGAAACCTATTGATGTACTAAAATCTGCCACTGCAAACAATGCCAAAATGTTTCACTTAAACCAGTTAGGAAACCTTAAAAAAGGATTTCTTGCCGATATTATTGCCGTAAAGGGAAATCCGGTTGAAGATATTGCTGTAATGAAAAATGTTTCTTTTGTAATGAAAGATGGGGTGGTTTATTTGGAGTAGTTGTTGGTTGTTAGTTGGTTGCTCGTTGCTCGTTGTTGGTTGTTGGTTGTTCGTCATAGCCAGCAAAGCGCGGCTATTTGAAGACTGTTAATCGTTTTACTTAGTACTAACTACATTGTACTTTGTACCTCATACTTAGTACTTTTTACTTAATACTTAATACTTAATACTCCATACGTAATACTATTTACCAGCATCCTTTGCAATTCGCAACGCACTAGAAACCATAAACACAATAAAGGAAGTTTCTATAATTCGCTGTAAGATTCCCCGGTAACCTGAATTGGGATCAGAGAATAGTGAGAAGATAAAAATACCACTAACGATTCCCATAGCGATAGCTATTTGAGATAAGCGACCGTAGCGCTCAAACTTCTTTAATCCTAAACCAATACCTATTAAGCAAATAGGAAAAAATATATAGGTTAAAGATGCCACTGCATTATGTATAAGTTGAGCAAGGCTGGAATCCATTACATCTGTTGGGCACCCTGCATCGCATGGAAAAATCCCTACCAAGATGGTTCCCAATCCATAAAAAAGCGCCAAACCGAAAAAACCGGCTAGGATGAGTTTTGAACTAGGTAGTTTTCTGGGTGCACTAAAACAGAAAATGGTAATGAGAATTCCGCTAGGTATATACCCAAAGTACTGCAAGTATTTACCGTATTGGGTATTTATCGCAAATGATTCACTTATGTACTGACTTACCACACTGTAATCATCAATTAATAACGGACCAACAATTGCCGCTATTGCGAACAAGCTAACTCCTAAAATACCTATGTATGCTACTAGTTTATTGGTCATTCTACTGGTGGTTGGTTTTTTATATGACGCTTAAAAGAACTATATGTTACATAAAAACTATAATTCTACCTTATTACGCTCCTCCCACTCCCTACGCAGATCAGCTGATAGAATGCTGGTACCATCATGTTTCCAACCGGGTGGCTTCATTAGATATTTGAATTTATTACGCCAAGTGGTTTTTGAGGTAAAAAAATCGCACAGCATCTTGTACCACTCCCCAAAGGCAATTTTTATAGGGTTATAGGTGTCAATATTCTTCACCAAACCGTAAACCGGCTTTTCAACCTCTGGCTCAAAAGTGCCAAATATTTTATCCCAAAGAATAAAAATTCCAGCATGGTTTCTATCCAAATACTGCGGATTGGTAGCATGGTGCACCCTGTGGTGACTTGGTGTATTAAAAACAGCTTCGAACCACTTAGGCATTTTAGTGATGAACTCGGTATGGATCCAATATTGATAGATGAGACTGACGGACATCTGCACCAAAACCATCACCGGATGAAAACCGATGAGAATTAAGGGAATCCAAAAAATGAAGGTGTAAAATCCGCCAGACCACGACTGCCGTAATGCCGTGCTTAGATTGTAATTTTTAGAAGAATGATGCACCACATGACTTGCCCAAAAAAACCGACTCTCGTGACTGGTTCTATGAAACCAATAATAACATAAGTCTTCGGCAAAAAGCAAAATGATCCATGACCACCAAGCAAAAGGAATTTCAAAAAGGTGCCAAGAATTATACAACAAATAGAAAAACCCCAATGCAATACCTTTGGTAATTAAACCTATGGCAACATTACCCAGCCCCATAACAATGGATGTACCGGCATCTTTAAACTCATAATCATGAAGCTTGACCTTTACGGACAGTATCACTTCCAAAATCACCGTAACCGTAAAAAAAGGTATAGCGTAGTGGATTAAATTAGGAATTTCTGGTACCTGCATAGTTCATTGTTACTTCTACAAGTTACAAAAAGTAACCTATTAATTTATAACTAGTACTATTCCCATGATATCTTCCTTAAACGAGTTCCAATTAGAATAGTATCGCTTATGTGCCAATATAATTTATTGCAAGGAATATTGCCCATACCGAAATTTTAAATTAATAAACACCACGAATATGCTGATGTACCTCTTCTTCATAAAATGTTTTCAAATCATCCATTAGTTTTTTAGATAGTGGTGCAAGATTACTGGCTTTTGCGTTATCACCAATATGTTTTGGAGAACTAGCACCAGGGATTATGGTAGAAACTTCTTTATGGTCCAATATATAACGTAAGGACATTTCTACCATACTCATTTCTTCTGGACAGAATGTTCTCAATTGATCAACTAATTTAACCCCTGTGTTAAATGGTAGTCCGGCAAAGGTCTCTCCTACATTAAAGATTTCACCGTCTTTGTTAAAATTTCTATGATCGTTTTCTGAAAATGAGGTGCTAGAATTGAATTTTCCCGTTAGCAATCCACTTGCCAATGGTAAGCGTACAATAATACCTACCCCTTTTTCATAAGCTTGTGGCAATAATTCTTGGGTTAACTTTTGCCTAAATATATTATATATGACTTGGAGAGATTGCAAACCTTCTTGCTCTAAACAGATTAATCCTTGCTCCACACTTTCCACACTGGCCCCAAAATGCAGAATTTTTCCTTCATTCTCCAAATTTCTTAACCAGTCAAAAATATGTCCTTTCTGTAATTCCTCGATGGGTATACAATGTAGTTGTAATACATCTAAACAATCCATATTAAGTCGCTTTCTAGAGGCATCTACACTTTCCCTCAGTGCTTTTTCTGAATACGTGTTAGGAAATACATTGGCACCACGTCCAAATTTGGTCGCAACTTTTATATCGGCCTTAGTGGTTTTTAGAAACTCTCCAATCAGCTTTTCACTTTTTCCATCACCGTAAACATCTGCTGTATCAAAAAAAGTGATGCCATTAGCAACAGCTTCATCTAGAATTTCAAATGCTTTATTTTTCTCGATTCCATCGCCCCAATTGCCGCCAATTTGCCAACAACCCAAGCCTACTTCACTTATTTCAAAACCATTATTTCCTAATTTTCTTTTCTTCATTTTATATGTGTATGCTAAAATTAAAACCTAAATGTAATACTGTTTTTTTAAAGTATTTACTAAACAAATAGGACGGTACAATTCAATTTAAAGATAAGTATACCTAGCCATATTTATAAACCGCATATCCACCCAATTAGCAAAACATTCTTAAAACATCTAAAAATCAACAGATTGATGAAAATTATAGATAGTCATTTCTAGTGTTTTCTTAACCTATTTTATGAAATCTAACTACATTTACTGTACCAATACACACTAATTTACCTTGAAAGAAGAAGAACATTATTGGACAGAACGGTATAAGAATAACAATACAGGTTGGGATATTGGTTACCCTTCTACCCCAATTAAAGAATATGCCGATCAATTAACGGATAAATCAATACAGATTTTAATTCCGGGTGCCGGAAATGCCTACGAAGCGGAGTACCTTTGGAAAGCCGGATTTATCAATACCCATATTCTTGATATTTCTGAGATTCCTCTGAAAGAATTTAAAAAAAGAAACCCCGATTTTCCGGAGGAGAACATACATCAATCTGATTTTTTTAAATTCAGCGGACAGTACGATTTAATCATAGAGCAAACCTTTTTCTGCTCTTTTGTACCCACTGATAAAAACAGAAGCGCCTATGCCAAGCAAATGGTAAGTCTACTAAAACCTAACGGAAAATTAGCCGGACTCTGGTTCAATTCCCCACTTACTAACGACATGGAAAAGCGGCCTTTTGGAGGAAACAAAGAATTGTATATCAAATACTTATCCCCATATTTTAAAATGATCACTTTTGATCCCTGTTATAATTCTATCCCACCGAGACAGGGAAAAGAGTTGTTTGGGATTTTTGAGGTTCGTTGATGTTTTCGTTGTCCGTTGTTGGTTGTCCGGTCACTTCGGCTCCGCTCAGTGACCTGACTAAAATCTTGTCCGTTCGAGCGCAGTCGAGAATTATTTGTGTTCCAAACTGACAGATTGCTTCGTACCTCGCAATGACGAATAAAAAAACTGAACACTGAGAACTGATACTGCCTACTTAAACCTGACACTGCCCACTGTAACTGCCTACTGTAACTGCCTACTGAAAACTAACCAAGCTATCACTTCGGCTCCGCTCAGTGAACTGACTAAAATCTTGTCCGTTCGAGCGCAGTCGAGAACTATTGGTGTTCCAAACTGACAGATTGCTTCGTACCTCGCAATGACGAACTGAAAACTGCTACTGTCCAACGGAACACTGAGAACTGCTACTGCCAACTGAACACTGAACACTGAACCACAAAACTGTTAAAGGATTACGGATTCTTCAAAACCAAACACTGTTAACATCCTTTTAAGAATACTTCCCTTTCTTTTCTGCTATTTTTAGGCACATAACTAACAAACCACTCAAATGACAAGAAGATTACTCTCACTGTTGATGCTTTTCGCATCTTTTTTCGTTGCTGCACAAGAATTTAAAATGGACTTAGCTCAAGACCTTAAACCTCGTAACATTGGTCCCGGTGGTATGAGCGGTCGTGTAACTGCCATTGATGTCGTTAATGACAATCCCGATATTATGTATGTGGGTACCGCTTCTGGCGGATTGTGGAAATCTACATCCGGCGGGGTAAAATGGGAACCTATTTTTGATAAAGAAGTAACCGCTTCTATTGGTGCAGTTGCCATTCAACAAAGTAACCCGTCCGTAATTTGGGCAGGTACTGGGGAAGGTAATCCGCGTAATAGTCTTAATGGCGGTTACGGAGTTTACAAATCTCTTGATGGTGGTAAGACTTGGAAATCTATGGGTCTTGAAAAAACGAGACATATCCATAGAATCAAAATTGACCCAATGAACCCTAATACCGTGTATGTGGGTGCCATTGGATCTCCTTGGGGAGAGCACCCAGAACGCGGAGTGTATAAAACTACCGATGGTGGCGAGACCTGGGAAAAAGTACTTTTCGTAAATAATAAAACGGGAGTGGCGGATCTTATTATGGATTCTACCAACCCAAATAAATTAATCGCTGCCATGTGGGAACACAAGCGTGAACCTTGGTTCTTTAATTCCGGTGGTTCTGGTAGTGGGCTATATATGACCCATGATGGTGGCAAGAATTGGAAAAAACTGACCGAAGAAGATGGCCTTCCCGCTGGTGACCTAGGTAGAATTGGTGTAGCCATTGCTCCTGGTAAGCCCGATGTTATTTATGCGTTGGTGGAAGCTAAAAAGAACGCACTTTACAAATCTGAAGATGGCGGATTCAAATGGAAAAAAGTAAATGATAAAAGCGATATTGGTAATAGACCTTTTTACTACTCTGAGATATACGTAGACCCGGATAATGAAAACAGGGTATTTTCTGTGTTTACCTATGTAAATGTTTCTGAAGATGGCGGTAAAAATTTTAATCAACTAATGCCTGCTTATGGAGTGGATAATGGAGTACACCCGGATCACCATGCATTTTGGATTCACCCAGAAAACGGACAATTTATGATGGATGGTAATGATGGTGGACTCAATATTTCTAAAGATGGTGGTAAAACATGGCGTTTTGTAGGGAATATACCTGTTGCACAGTTTTATCATATTGCCGTGGATAATCAGTATCCTTATAACGTGTATGGCGGTATGCAAGACAATGGTTCTTGGAGAGGTCCTGCCTATGTTTGGAAAGCTCAGGGGATTCGTAATAGCTATTGGCAAGAAATTAGTTTTGGAGACGGGTTTGATGTCGTTCCCGATCCAGTAGATTCTAGATATGGATATACCATGAGTCAGCAAGGTAATGTGCAACGCTTTGATCATGTAACAGGCGATAATTATATTGTACGCCCTACCCCACCAGATGCCGATACCGAACTACGTTTTAATTGGAACTCGGCAATTAGCCAAGATCCTTTTGATACCAGTACCGTATACTTTGGTAGCCAGTTTGTACATAAGAGTACAGATAAGGCATTAACTTGGAAGGTAATCTCTCCAGATTTAACCACCAATGATCCTGAAAAGCAAAAGCAAAGCGAAAGTGGTGGTTTATCTATGGATGCCACAGGTGCAGAAAACCATACTACCATTTTAGTGATTGAACCTTCTAAAGTTGAAAAAGATATGCTTTGGGTAGGTACCGATGATGGCAGAGTTCATTACACTCAAAACGGTGGCGAAACATGGACAGAAGTAACCGCAAATATTAAAGGCTTACCAAAAGGAAGTTGGATTCCACAAATAAAAGCATCTACCCGCAATAAAGGGGAAGCACTTTTAATCGCTAACGATTATAGAAGATTTAATTACACTCCGTATGCATACCGCACTAAAGATTACGGTAAAAGCTGGACAAGAATTGTTGATGCTACCGATGTAGAAAGCTACACCCTATCTATTATTGAAGATCCAGAAAATCCTAATTTAATGTTCTTAGGTACCGATGACGGATTGTATGTTTCATTAAATGCAGGAGAAAAATGGCAAAAATGGACCGAAGGTTTCCCAACGGTTTCTACTAAAGATTTAGCCATTCACCCAAGAGAGCACGATTTGGTAATTGGTACATTTGGTAGGGCTGCATGGGTGTTAGATGATATTCGTCCGTTACGGGCTTTGGCATCAGATGCATCCATTTTAAATAAGGAAATAGAATTATTTACTCCGCCAACAGCATATCAAGCTTCATACCAACAACCTACAGGTAGTCGTTTTGGGGCCGATGCCCTGTACCAAGGTGAGAATAGAAAATCTGGGGCTATGATTACCTACTATTTAAAGGAAGGTAAAAAAGCATCAAAAAAGGGTAAGCCTGCAAAAGGTAAAAAAGAAGACGCATCCAAAAAAAAAACAGAAGAAAAAAAGGATAGTGTTGAGCTAACGGGAGTTCAAAAGAAAGACTCCGTCCAATTTGATTTTTATGATGGAGAACGATTGATACGTACTTTAAAATATAAGACTCCAGAAAAAGCCGGATTCCACAGAATTTACTGGAGAATGGATGAAAAAGGTGCCGATAGACCTTCTAGAAAAGTACGGACCAAAAAGAGAGAGTCCGGCGGGTTGAATGTAAAACCTGGCACATACACGATAAAGATGCTTTATGGTGATTTGGAAGAAGAAACTACTATTACGGTAAAATCAGACCCACGCTTAGAAGTATCTCAGACAGCAATCAATGAAGCCTATGCCAATGGTAAAGTGTTGGAATCTTACATGCAAACTGCAGCAGATGCCGTACAGCAATTGGCCAAGAGCAAAGAAACTGCAGAAAAATTTCAAAAGGACCTTAAAAAAGAAGATGATAAAAAGTACAAGGAGCAGATAATATCTTCTAAAGATATCATTAAACAAATAGATTCCGTAACCGCTATTTTTTTAGGAAAGGTAGACAAGCGACAAGGTATTACACGTAGTAAGGAAATGACGGTAATGCAACGTATACAGGTGGCTAGGCGCTACGTGGGGTCAAGAAAAACAGGTATGACAGCAACGGAAAAGCAGCTTATGCAATTTGCCAAAGATGACCTTGAAGCTGCGTTACAAAAAACTAACGCCTTCTTCGCAAAAGAGTGGGTAGATTACAAAAACAGTATGCAAAGCTTGGATTTATCACCATTTAAGGAAACAGAAGTATTTAATTTAAATTAATAAAGAAGAAGACGAAGAATGAAGAAAGTTATTACCGCACTGGTATTATTAGCAACAATTGCTCATACAAATGCTCAAAGTGAATTAACGGGAGAAGATGATTTTGGCAGTTGGTTCATGTATTTTGGCACCAACAAAATAGCCGATAAGTGGAGTATACATACCGAGGCGCAGTTTCGATACTATCAAATGGCATCTAATTTTAATCAACTATTATTAAGAACGGGTGCAAATTATCACATCAACAATAACGCTATTGCCACTTTGGGCTATGGTTTTATTGAAACGGACCCTACTTTTTTGGAGTTTGATACCCTTGGGGATGATGTATTATTTGAAAACAATTCCATCTCGGAACACCGTATTTTTGAACAATTCATTTTAAAGAATAAAGTATGGGAGTTTAAGTTTGAACACAGATACCGTTTGGAACAGCGTTTTGTGCAAAATAACTATACCGGTGTAAGCAATACCTTGCACAGGGCCAGGTACAGAATTCAAATGACCTTGCCGCTTACCGATATCTTTTTCTTGAATTTTTATGACGAAATTTTCATCAACCTTCAAAACAATGCATTTGGTCAGAACCGTGCATATGCAGCACTTGGTGTTAATGTTACTGAAGATTTGAGTATGCAATTTGGGTATCTTAAAAATCATTTTACGGGAGTTAATTATGATCGTCTCCAAATTGGGCTTTTCTATAATACAGATTTAAGTAAGATGTTCAAGAAACAAGAGTAATATTTTGCTCAACATGGGGTCATACATTTTTCATGTTAAAATCCCTTGTATATGAGCAAAGATTATAGGTATTAATATGTAACTTTATCATTTAACCTAAAAAAACACTATTATGAAAATATTAAAATTTGAATTAGCATTTTTAGCGCTAATTGCAGCCTTTAGTTGTAAAGAGGTCAAAAAAGAGACCAATGAAGCTAAAGAAGAAGTAGAAGAATTAATGGAGGAGGCCAAAGCGGAAATGAACGAAGAGGTCACCACCATCAAGTTTATGATGGAACCCAAAAGCGATAGTGATGTAAAAGGTGAAGTTACTTTTACCGAAGAAGGTGAAGAAGTAAGCATGACCGCAAATTTAACCGGTCTTTCTGAAGGTGAGCATGCCATACATATTCACCAAACCGCCGATTGTTCCTCAGCAGACGGAAAATCAACCGGTGGGCACTGGAACCCTACCAATGAGCCACATGGTAAATGGGGAGCTTCAGAAGGTTATCATAAAGGTGATATAGGTAATTTTACCGCAGACGCCGATGGTAATGCTACCGTTGAATTCTCAACAGATGAGTGGTGTATTGGTTGTGGCGATGAAAACAAGGATATTCTTGGGAAAGGAGTAATCGTACACCAAGGTGTAGATGATTTTACTTCTCAGCCCAGTGGTGCCGCAGGTGCACGTATAAGTTGTGCCGGCATTATTGAATAGAGTCAATTATTTAATTTTTAAAAGCTGTTCTAAGAACAGCTTTTTTTATTTTTAACGGATATAAAAATTTATCCATGCAATTAGACCTATTGGTAGAACAGTTTAGAAAGAAGGACCCCAACGCTTTCAAAACTTTACATGACATGTATGCCGACAATATATGTGGGGTTATCAATACCATTGTTAAAAATGATGGTGTAGCTCAAGAAATCTGTCAAGATGTATTTATTAAAATCTGGAACAATGCCGAAAGTTATAATTCCAGTAAAGGAAGGTTCTTTACTTGGATACTAAACATCGCCAGAAATGCAGCTATCGATGAAATACGCAGTAAAACGTATAAAAACCAAAAAAAGAACCTTTCTGCAGATTACTTCGTAGGTATTTTAGAAAGCAGGGAAGAGGAAAATATGACGGTAGATACCAAAGGGTTAAGAAAACTTGTAAAAAATTTAAAGGAAAAATGTGTTCAAATCATTGAACTATTATACTTTAGAGGTTACACACAAAAAGATGCCGCCGAAGAATTGGATATTCCTATAGGAACTGTAAAAACAAGAAATAGAAGTTGCATTTCCCAATTAAGGGAAAATATGGAAAGCATATAGAATGGACGTACAAAAATACATAGGATCAGGAATTTTAGAACTTTACGTGGCCGGTGTACTTTCTGATAAGGAAAATTTGGAAATTGCTAATTACGCCAAAGAATATCCGGAAATAAGAAAGGAAATAGAGGCGATTGAAGCTTCTATTTTGACCTTATCCAAAAAAGCCTCACCAGGTATTACCTATACCTTACAATCTTTAATGGATAGGATAAATAAAGATGTTGAGGTGGTTTCAATGAACAAAGGTTCAAGTTCTGCAATGACATACATTGGTTGGGCCGCATCATTATTACTTGCAGTTGGTCTGTTCTTTATGTACCAACAGAATCAAGAACTAAAATCTAATATTGAAGTTGTAGAACAGCAAAATTCAACATTAGAGCAACAAATTGCCGACACTGATTCCTCATTGGAAAAAACACAAGAATTGTTGAATACGATAAGGGATAAAGAAATTGACGTAATTGCCTTAGGCGGACAGACCGTTTCCCCTACTTCATATGCCAAAGCGTATTGGAACAAGAAGGAGCAAAAAGTTTATATTGACGCCAAAGGTCTACCAGAGCCGCCAGATGGTTTTGTATATCAAGTCTGGTCGTTAAAATTATCACCCCTTACACCAACAAGTATGGGACTTCTTGAAGATTTTGCTACGGATGAGAACAAAGTATTTGCTTTGAACAATCCTAATGAATCAGAAGCTTTTGGGATTACACTTGAACCCGCCGGTGGTAGTGAATCGCCAACATTGGAGCAATTATACACCCTTGGGGTAGTAGCGACCTCGTAAAAATTACTACAGATATTAAATGGGCAGTTAAATTATAACTGCCCTTTTTTTATTGTTTTTTGCCATGGATTTAAAGAAGATTGCTGGCACCATACCAGCCTTATTAGGTATTGGCGGTCTAATTTACTCGGCTTTTTTATTTGGCTACAGCTCTGGGACTACAAAACAACTAATTTTTTACGGCGTACTTGGCGCAATATTTTTCTGGTATTAGGACTTATAAGAAATATAAGTAAAAGTTATAAGCGGTCAAAACTTAAATATTCTTACGGACTTTTTGCAAGCCAAGACTTTTAACCAACCATTTAGGTAGTGTTTTATATGGATCTCTCTTCTTGAGATTTAAATAAATACCCAAAGATTTAACAATTGGTACTTTATGGGTTTCTACCAATTCTATTAATGTACCGTCTGGATCTTCAACATAACAGAAATGACCCGCGGCATCCCCCATATCAAAACTATTGGAACTATCTACAGTAAAGGGGTTTTTCAATACTTTGGCCTTTTCCCGCAACGCATCCATTCCCTGGACATCAAAACAAAGATGAATATACCCTAAATCTCCCCATAACCGGTCCTTATAGATTTTAGTTGGTGTACCCTGTAGCATTTGTATCAATTCCAATTGAGTTGGACCAAGCAAATCTCCAAAACCTCCTATTTTTTTTCGGTGATGTCCAAGTATTACTTTTCTGTACTGTTGTTTAGCAGTTGAACCACTTAACTGATCAAGATACGTTATATCATCATACAAAACTTCTGTATAGCCCAACATGTTTTTATAAAAATCTATGGACCGTTCCATATTGCTTACACCAATAACTGCGCCCATTACACCACCATTTATACTAGGCTGTTCACTAAAACAATAGGAATCCTCTACCATTTGGACCTTATTCCCAAATGGGTCATCAAAATAAAAATAAGAACTACGCTTTCTTGATTCCTTGATATCCGTAAGATTCAACACCCCAATTTGACTTAGATATTTATGCATAATAGCCAGATTTTTACATCTGATTTTCATGGCATATATTCCTAAATCTCCTGGAACAATTTCTTGATTTGGAGCGGTAGGAGTTCTGTCCTTAAATTGCCAAATCTCTAGACCACCACCCCCTACTAGGTTTAACGATAAATAGGCATCGCGCTTTTCTGACTTACCATTGGTATATTTTGTCATTAAAGATGCAATTGCCTCATCCTTAAACAATAATACATCAAATCCTAAATGTTTTCTATACCAGTTAAAAACGGTTTTAGTATCCTTAACACCAATACCAACTTGTTGAATTCCATTAATTACCTCAACCATTATATGGGGTGCGTATTAATTTATTATGTAGACTTTTTAATGTATAACTAGAACACCCTAATTTAAACAATAACACTAAAAGCAAATTGGATAGGTTAACCCTAAGATAAGAATTGCACTCATACTTACGGGCAGAAACAACCAGGTCATTTTTTATAATCGTATAACGAACTTTATACTTTTTCATCCGTTTAAAGAATTCAAAATCTTCCATTAAAACCTGCTCCTCATCAAATGCCCCTAGTCTATTGAATACTTCCTTACGAATAAATAAACATTGGTCACCGCCTCCTGTAAAAAAACCATCTTTTGCGGTAAAGGATGAATTCATTTTCAAGAACCAGGTATCCTTATCAAAACGATATGAAAAAAAACCAGCATCAAAACCGTTCTCCAGTCTGTCTAATATATTATCAAAAAAATTAGTTGGCGGTATTACATCCGCATGTAAAAAAACCAGAACATTACCCAATGAACTAGCAGCAGCCTCGTTCATTTGGGCCGCACGACCTTTCTTTTTACATTGTAACACCATGACCTTGTCAAAGGAGCATAGAGAATCCGTTGCATCGTCTGTTAAAGGGGAAGCTGCAATGATAACCTCTAATAGTTGCTTATGTTGTAGAAAACGAGCGTCTATAAAAAGTCGCTGTAAATTACTAAATTCATTATGCGCAGGTATTATTAAACTTATCATATTCACTTTCTATTTTTATGACTTCCCATAAAAATTAAACCTTTTAAATTTACTCCCTTTTACTTTTTAGCTATTTACGTAAGTTGATGAAAAAAGTTTTAAATCTTATATAAATATAAAAAAGGGCTATTGTAATCACTAAATTGTCTTTACGACCAATATTCTACAAACCATTTCGCCATATTTACGTAAGTAAAATATTCTAACAATATACATATGAAATTTTCTTTCTATTCCTTATTTATGCTTTGTTTCTTTTTAATGGGTCAAGCTGAGCAAATTAACGCACAATCTACCACAAATAGCCTAGAAGATTTTAATACGCTATCAGAACAATTTTTAAAAAGAATTAAGAATAATGAAGATACTCAAGATATCCAGGACAAATTGGCGAATACGACCGTAGAAACACTGGATAACGCACTTGATACCAACACTAAAAGATTGGCATTTTGGGTTAATATCTATAATGCCTATATACAGGTTATATTACAGAAAAACCCTGAATTATATAAAGACCGGGGCAGCTTTTTTAAAAAAGAACAAATAAAAATAGCAGGTGAAACCGTTTCTTTCGCAAAAATAGAACATGGTCTTATACGTAAATCGCAATTTGAATATGGCCTTGGTTACATTAGAAAATGGTTTCCAAATAAATTTGAACGTAAACTACGTGTAGACGACCCTGTACACAACATTCATTTTGCCTTGAATTGTGGCGCGAAAGATTGTCCGCCAGTAGCAATTTATGAATGGCAACGATTGGACGAACAATTTGAAAAAGGTACGCAACGCTATCTTGAAAGAACTACTGATTTTGATCCAAGTACCAAGATTGCTACCATAAGTTCTCTTTTTAATTGGTTTAGAGGAGATTTTGGAGGAAAATGTGGAATCAAAAAAATATTGAAAAATAAAGGGTTGATTCCTACTACCAAAAAAATAGACTTGGAGTATCAAAATTATGATTGGACCTTAGATCTGGATAATTTTATTGATCTATAGAATTAAAATGCTTCGTTAATGGTAAAGTAGAACTGTCCACCATCACCGGAAATTCCATAATCTACCCGTAATCGTGTTCCTTCCTTTTTATTGACAATATATCGTAGACCACCCCCTACTGCACCTTTATATGATGCTTTAAACGTTTGGTCCAATGAAGGAATTACCGTTCCTGTGGCACCAAAAACCGCTCCTTTAAGCCTTTTATAAAGTGGAAAACGAAGCTCCGTTGCCAAACTAACCTCATTCTTATCAAGATAGCGCCTATTGTCAAAACCTCTTGTTCTTTTTGTGCCTAAATAATTTAAATCCTGAAATGGTGTTCCATTGCTCCTAGTTCCTAAAAAAAGGTTGGTCGCCAAAATTACATTTCCCTTAATTTGCTGATAATAACGTGTATCCAGCTCAATTTTTTGATAGGAATAGTTAGAACCCAACCAACGGGCACTATGGTAAAAGGCCCCTTCTACATACCACCCCTTAGTAGGATGAAAAATATTATCACGAGTGTCATACAAGGCTAAAAATCCTATATTGGAGATTGTGCCCCCTTCCTTACCAATGATATCCAGGGAGGTATCAAGCAATCCATCTGGTTCCGGCTCCAATACGTGATATCCGTCAAACTCATACCCCAAACCAATGGAGAAATCTTGGAAAATTTCTCTATATGCCGCTAAACGAAACCTTGGAAAATCTGCAGTATATAATTCTTTGTCCTCTTCCCTGGAATCCATTCCAACACCATAAAAATTATAGAAATATTTATAATATCCCAACTCTCCCTTAAATCGCCATTTTTCCTCATCCAAATAAAACTCATATGGCATGAACATTAGAAATTGTTTTTTGGAGGTAAAGGTTATACCCAGTTGAACAGAAGATGGACGCGTTGAAAGTTCCTCTCCTTTTAATCTAAATGTAGATAAACCTAAAGCACCGTAGCCCAAACCTGTTTCTGGTGTATAGAATACTACCGGTAAAATGTTTAGTCTTAAATTTTTTATAGAATCCTGATCTACTTGTTGTGATTGCCCTTGTATGACATAGCACACCAATATGAACAATACAGAAAGTGTTCTTGACATATAAAATCGCATATCTGTAAAATAACGACTTTACAGTTGCTATTAATACCTTAATTGCAGTAAATACTAACTAGAATGGTAAATTTGCACTGAAATTATAATTTTCACCGTACTTCTCTTTATGAAGGTAAACTTAGAATTACTCAAAAAAATATGTATTGGGATATTTATCCTATTGGGAGTTTTATCCGCCGCTCAATTAAGCAACTTAAAGTTCTCCTTTGATTTTAGCCAGTTCTTTCCCGAAGAAGATCCAGACTTGGCTTTCTACGACAGCTATGTGGAAGAATTTGGGACCGATGACAATTTTTTACTAATAGCCGTAAAGAATGAACCACATGTTTTTCAACAAGATTTTTTGACAAGTTTTGATGCCTTTTCCAAGGAAAGTAAAGGTTTTGAACATGTATTGGAGAGTAATTCGCTAACCACATTATCCTATCCGCTTAAAACATCGTTTGGTTATACCACACTTCCTATAATACATATTAATGATTCTTTACAGTATCAAAAAGATTGGCGTAAAATTCAGGAAGACTCTTTATTCACCAATGTGCTGATCGATGCAAAAAGAACATCATTGGTATTAGCGTTAAAAACCAAGGATAATTTAGATTATAAACAATCTGGGGTTTTATTGGACAGTATTAGGTCTTCCTTAAAAAAACACGAATTAAATTCCTATCATATTTTAGGCAGGGCGTTTTTTTATGAGGCCATTGTAGATATGCAAAAATCCGAGGTATTAACCACCACCATTGTGGCCTCTATCATTGTATTTATAATCTTACTCTTGGTTTACCGTAGTATGCCAGTAGTGTGGATTTCCGTATTTTCCATTGCACTTTCCCTATTACTATTTATGGGACTTTTAGCGGTTTTGGGTAAGGAGCTCAATGCCATGGCGGTATTTTATCCTGTTTTAATGCTTATTGTTGGCACCTCTGATGTAATTCACCTAACGGATAGTTTTATACGAAAATTACAGAGCGGACTACCCCGCTACACCGCAATTTTGTCTTCCTTAAAAGAAGTGGGCATGACTACCTTACTGACTTCTGTAACTACTGCTATTGGTTTTGTTACGCTTTTATCTTCTAGACTGGTAAGTATCCAAGATTTTGGAATAAATGCCGCAATGGGTGTGTTAGTTGCTTATTTTACCGTTATTTTTCTTACCGGCTCTTTATTGATAAGTTTACCCGAAAAAAAATTAATTGGCGGTAGAAGTGTTTCCGTAAAATGGAAAACAAACCTTTTACGACTTAATACGTTTACAAAAGAGCATCCTAAAAGTATTATTTTAGGTACCGTAACTTTTACCCTCCTCTGTTTTTTAGGTATTTACCTTATTAAAACCGATTATGAGTTTAAACAAGCCTTACCGGCACGAAGTAAAATTGCTGCAGATTTTGAATTTTTTCAGGAAAATTATGCTGGTTTTAGGCCGTTGGAAATTGCCGTTAGCAGTAAAGAGGGGTATAAAGTGACCGATTTTGAAGTTGCCCAGGAAATTGAAAAATTATTGGCTCACTTAAAAACCCTAAAGAGTATTGGCAATGTACAATCTGCAAACTTGCCTTATAAGATCATCAATAAGGCCTATCACCTAAACAGTGCCGAATATTTTAAACTTCCGTCAGATAAAAAAACGTTCTCCATTTATAAGAAAGATGCCCATCGTTTGGTCCGTAAACAATTGGGACAGTTCATTTCTGAAGATGAAACCGTTGCCCGTATTAATGGAAAATTACAGGATGTAGGCACGGATAGCCTTAACACGGTATATAATAGTATTACCAACTTTGCGGCTACCCAATTAGATACCTCTATTGTCAAAGTTAAAATTACCGGTAAAAGTATTCTCCTTGACAAAAATTCAAAATACATTAGAAGAAATTTATTGGAAGGTTTATTATACGGCCTTCTTCTTATTGGGGTCATCATGGCATTTATATTTAGGGATGTAAAGATTTTTTTAATTTCCCTTGTCCCCAATATCCTTCCCATTCTTTTTGCGGGCAGTGTACTAGGTTTTTTAGGCATACCGCTAGAAGCTTCCCTTTCTGTTGTTTTTGCTATAGTATTTGGTATTGCAGTTGATGATACCATTCATTTTTTAGGTAAATATAAGTTGGGCATTACCCAGGGTCTGGACAAAGAAGCCGCATTGGAAAAAACATTTGTACAAACAGGTAGGGCATTGGTAATCACCACCATTATCCTGTTTTTTGGATTTATGGTCATGCTTTTCTCCATTCATCAACCCAGTAGAACTATAGGATTGATTATTAGCGTAACCTTAGTTACCGCGTTAATACTGGATTTACTCCTGCTACCGGTATTATTACGAAAATTGATTAAATAGAATTGTTGGTTCTGTTCAGCGTTTTTTGAAGTGACCTATAGGCGAAAATTGTTTTTCCGACCAATAAAATCATTAAGCTAATCCATAATGTGAAGAGTAGGTATTCCATAACATTACTTTTTTAGTGATTACTTTTAGTTAACATATTTAAGATGCTGGGGCATTTTAAATGTATTTGGTCGATAAATATATGCATTTCATCCTAACGAATCTTAAAATTTGTTAAATTTTCGATGAAATACCTAAAAATAACAGGGCCGTGAATTTATCACGACCCTGAAAAAAAACAATCCAACCTAAAACAAACCAGAAATGAAAATAATTGGGCAATTAATTACAAATCATGGATCTGCTTTTCCATTTGGGGTCCTAATTCATACAATGCCCCTATTAATTCTTTTTTTATACTCTTAACGTTCTCTACTATTCCATTGGCCTTATATACCTCTGCAGCTTGGTATAATAAAGCAGGTTCAAAAGTTTTACCATAGACATGATCATTCATAATCTCTAAGGCCTTTTCCTTATCCCCATTTCTTAAATGACTAAATGCCAACCAACTATATGCTTCTGGTGTTGGCCTGTTCATTACTTCCCTTTTTGCCAATTCCAATGCTTTGTCCAGTTGTTCTGTTTCTTCTAAATACAATCCTAGGTTATACGCATTATACATATCGCCATACGCTGAATCTTCTACCAATTTAAAGTAGGTATCCAAGTTTTCTGTACGTATTAAATCATTACCCATATAATCCGCAATTTCCGCTTTCAATAAAAAATAGTCCGGTGCAAGGTATGTTTCGGTAACGGAATCCAATATTCTAAGGGCTTCTTTAGGGTTATTATCATTTGAAAAAAGAATCCAAGCAATTCCTTTTTTAGCATACGCGTTATTTTTGTCAATGGACAATGCTTTTAAATAATGGTCATAAGAATCTTTTATTCTCCCCGCATGCCCATAGTAATCGGCCAAATTGGTGTAACTCCATAACATCAACTCGGTATTTTTAGCAGACTCCGCTTTTTTACTTGCCGTTTCCATAAATTTTATGGTAGTATCCAAATCTCCCTTATAATCGTTCCATTTGGCAAGGCGTATCAAATAACCAAAATCTGACATGTTCCTGATGCTATCCAAATATTTTTCTGCCGTTTGGTAATTACCCAGTTCCATATGAATATCAAAATAAAGACGTTGCCCTTCCAACCTACTGCCATTTATGGCCATAGAAGAATCTGTTAACCGTAACGCTTCCTTAAACCGATGTTGTGAAATATAATTTCTTGCCAAGGACCGGTAGTAACCGGCTTTACCAATAGCAGCAATCTCTACGGCTCTTTTTAAACTTTGCTCAGCTTTTTTAAGAAATTCAATATTTCCCGTTTGCTGAAAATATCTGTTATACTCACCGCCCACTATCCCAAAGCTGGTAAGTTGCATACTGTCCGGTCTAATTTTATTGTTCCATAAATCAAAATATTTAGAGGTTGTTTTTATCTCCTCTACCGCTAAATATTGATTATAATCTTTTTTTTGTGCTACTCCTCCTTCAGTATTCTCTTTAGTACCACAAGAGGATATTAACAGTGTTATGATTAAAAGCCTTACTAATTTCATTAGGTTGTGTTTTATATGGATTGTTTAAAAAAAGGGGAGCCTTTCAACTCCCCTGCCCTTCTCTTTCATAAGCAATTAGGGTTGTGCCAGTCTTATTATATTGTAATAATAAGGTGAAGGCAACTTTTTATTCTGGAGCTCCCAAGTATGGGAAAGTCGTATCTACAGTAGCGGTAAGCCCAACACCGTCTGAAGTTAACCTAGGTAAATCTGCCATGCCGTCATCATTGGTATCCTGACCACTAAATCTTGCACCGTCACCACCACCAAATAATAATATCAAAGAAACATCGATAACATCATCTTGAAGAGTTCTTCCAGTTAAACCAACTGCACCTTCATAATTTGGAGCACCGCTTCCACCGTTAAAATACGTAGTAGGAAGGTTAGGGGCCACTTCAAGAACGTCGTTGGCCAATACCGTTGTCAATACCGTAGCCGTTACCGGATTATTGGTATACCCATCATCTGTAGGTCCGTTTAGAATATCACCTAAAATATTTGGTTCAAAATTTACCGCTTCTGGATCTGCACCTAAAATATTGGCATACACATCATGATAAGCTTCTAACCTTGCCTCAAAGGCGGCTTGAAATGTAGCTTCCATTTCAGAAGGAATGGAAACATTATGCATTTCCTTTGTTGCCTCGTCTGCACTTAATACGGTATTGATACCTGGTCTTCCCATAAAATCTGCCTGAGCATAGGTTCCTGAAAAATCTGGTTCCATAGGCTCCATAGCATCTTCACATGGTTCACATGTAGAACCTCCACAATCTACTCCGGTTTCATCACCGTTCATTATTCCATCATCACAAGTTGGGGTATCTACCACTGGTTGTGTATTATCATCATCATCGCTACAAGAGGCAAGAGCCACTATTGCACAAAGAGATAAAAACGTATATTTTATATTTTTAAAATTCATTTTATTACTATTTATAAGGTTATTATTGTTTAACATTGGTAGTTACCCATGTCTTGTAAACAGGTAGCTGCAATACATTTACTGCAGAAGTTTCGCCCAACATACTATTAGGAATTTCAATAACGATGGACATTGTGTTGGCACCGTCAAAAGTATCTACTGCGGTATCATCGTCATCATCAGTTGTATTTGGGTCACCGGCCGGTTTAAAACCTAAAGGTGCCGTTCCACCAATTACTTCGTTAAACTGAAAAAAATCAAAGAAAAATGCATCTTGTCTAGGACCTGCAAAAAGCGATACGCCGTCTGCCGTAGTCTCTACAATTGCAGTTTCTGCAGAAATATCCACAGCACCTAATGGTGAATCTACCATAACGGTACCGTTCAACCCGGTCTCGCTAGGTGCTACCGGACCAAAGAAATACATCTTACCATCTCTTGGAATAGCTTGGATAACCAAATCCTCTACTAAATCTCCCGTTCTGTCTATATTGATTTCCATCAATACATTTTCATCAAATGTACCATATGCCAAATCTGGCAGTACACTAGTTTGTAAGTCTACCGCAAACACGGTGTTATCCGAACCTTCTGTAGGTTCAAACGCATAAAAGTCAGCTATATCAGCCGTTGTGTTGGTTACTCCGGGAGCATCAATATGATCTGCCGCAATTAGAAGAACCCCAACTAGGGCCAATGCCCCAAGTCCCATAAATAATTTTGATTTTTTCATTATCTTATTTTTAGATTAGAATCACCCTTATTTACGAGACATTAAACCGAAGGTTCATTTTTATTAAAAAAAAATTAAAATATGATAGAAAATTTCCTAAAATCTAGAACATACCAATCCCATACTTTTAATTTAATAGACTTTTAATAACCTACTTTGCATGAAGTACCTTATAATATTTATCTAACTTTGTATATTAAAATGTGATTGTATGAACCCGTCTGCCTCTGGCTGGATTGATAAATATGGCTCGGTAGTTCTAAAACACCAAAACGCATATCCTTGTTTTGACACCTTATACGCAGCTTTAAGAAAAAATGGATTTGTATATGGTCTTAATGCGGGCATACCCCATTTTATACAAGCTGAACATACTTTATCAGAAGACGAAAAAGCTAAAATAAATTTACTGAACGCCCTATATTTTACCTATAAGCTAGAAACAAAGAGCGTTGACTATGCTTCTTTTATCAATGACGTTTATAAATTTTATGAAATTTTAAAAATTAATAAGGTCGGTTTTTTTGATAAGTTGCTTAGTGGAAATAAGACTTCCGCAAAACTGGAAAAACTGATGGCCTCCCGTATTTATATAGAGGACAACATTTTCAGTAAAACCTTTAACAACTTAATTACCAATTCCTTATTATTTATTGATGTCCTGCTTTTTAAACACTATTTAAACCATACTATTGATTTAAAGACAAAGGCCGAAGAAATTGAATATTTAGCCATAAATATTACTTACCACGCTCTAAGTTCCAGGGAAACCCAAAGAAAGGACAATAAGTTATCTCAATTACTTGCATCTTCATTGACCTATATAGAATGTGGCAGCCATACATTTGATGGTTCTTACAGGGATCAATTACTTAAAAATAAGGATCTATGGGAAAATCGTTATTTGTTGGATATGGCCTGCCTTACAGTTTGGGAAGACCATTCCTTAGATTATACGGAGTCTGATTTTATTTTTGGGATAGGTAAGGATTTGGGCCTTGCAGATGATATTATTATAGCATCTGTTACCCATGTGACGGAGTTTTTTAAACTTAACATGGATACCATTCACTACCTCAAAGAAAAAAACCTGGCACATCAATTTTACGATAGTATGGGTAAAATTGTAAAAAAATTGATTCTTAGAAATAGCAAACGTTTGCTAAAAGAGCTTTCACAAAGTGCAGAATTAGTGGCGTTGTTGTCCAAATCTACGGTGAGGGACTTAACCAACGACGAAAAAAGAAAAGTACAGAACCAATTATTGGATATTTTTAAAAGCATACCCTCCCTAGCTATTTTCATATTGCCCGGTGGCGCTATCTTACTGCCTATTTTTATAAAATTGATTCCTAAATTGCTCCCCTCTGCCTTTGATGAAAACAGGATTGAAGAAGAGGAAAAAGAATAAGTGCTAACACCTTATTTAAGGTTATTCTAACCACAATTTAAAATCCTTGACCTTTTCCCTGCTAACTATAATTTCCAATTGTGGGTTATTGTTGAGTTTAATCTGTAGTCTAGAATTGGTATAGGAGATGATATCTTTAATATAATCCACGTTGACAAAGAACTTACGACTGACCCTAAAAAATTGTTGTGGTTTCAATTCTTGTTCTAACTGCTCCAAGGTAGTATCCAATAAATAATTACGACCATCTTTGGTTGCCGCGTACGTTCCTTTATTTTCACTAAAAAAACTTTCTACATCTTCGGCATTGATTATTTTTAAATGCTGACCTACCTTGGCCGTAAACCTTTTTTTGTATTCCCTTTCTAACGGGTTGACCAGAAGCTTTTTTATATCCTCAAAATTTAAGGCCAGGGTATTGGGTTCCACCGCTGTTTTGAACCGGATGCGGTATTTGTTCACCGCTTGTTCCAAATCCTCATCATCAATAGGTTTAAGTATATAATCAATACTGTTCAATTTAAAGGCTTGCAAGGCATATTCATCAAAAGCCGTAGTAAATATAATGGCACTGTGCACCTCTATAACATCAAAAATTTCAAAAGAGAGCCCATCAGAAAGCTGAATATCCAAAAATATTAAATCTGGGTGCTCGTTGTTCTGAAACCATTCTATGGCTTCTTCAACGGAATGTAACATCATAGAGACGTTTACATCTAAATCTTCTAACATTCTGCTTAACCTACGTGCAGCAGGTTTTTCATCTTCTATGATTATGGTTTTCATAACTCGTCTTGTAGTATTTGGTTGATTTTAGCTTGCTCCCAATCTCTTAAAGCTTTTGGTTTTAACTTTTTCCAATTAATGATTTTGACCTTAAAGACCACCAAACCATGAATTAGAAGGATTACTGACCAAATTATAGGTATGCTCAACATATTCCATGCTATCCATTCCTTAAAACCTGGTTCTATGGCAGCACTGTTCAAAAACCATTTAAAAATATCGGCTTTTATAATGAATACCATTATGGTCGTTATACTAAACAGTTTAAGGTGTTGATAAAAATCCTTTATCCGTGCCACGCGCTTTCTAGCCGCTATCAAGTCCTGTGTTATTGTTGTTCCAGTACTCATTCTACAAATACCTATCGGCGTCTTGTTTATCTTTTTCTACGTATTTCCGTATTTGTCGCTCTTCCCAATCTTTTGAAAAGAAAACGCTAAAACCATACACTTTTGCGGCATGAAACGCCAAGCCTATACCCCAAAATATTGGAGTTGATAGTGTACCTACGTTAAAAAATGCTTCTGTAAATGATTCACCTCCACTCATTCTAGCTACCGTTACCGTTGTAGCAATAAATGCGTTTACTAATATATAGACAATTAAGTGTATATAAAATCCTTTTAGCTCTTTTACCTTATTACGAGCCCTTATTAATTTATCGTTCTGTTCAAATTCGTTTAATTCCATCGCTGTTTATTTTCTTCTTGATTTAAAAATTCCTTCATTTTTCTTTCTTCCCAATCACGCCCCAAGAAAGGATTAAAGTTATATATTTTAATTGCCTTTAAAAATAGGCTAATGCTTAGCCCAAAAACCACCCAAAGAAACCAAGCATAGCGCCACTCATTTAGATAATAGTTTATTGCGGCAACGATAATGATCGTAACTATGGCCGACGTCACCTTTGAATAAAAGGTCTTAATTTCTTCTACCCGTTCTTTTGCTCTTTGTAATTTTACATTGTCCATGATCTATAGTTTTTTAGATTACGATTCTTGCATAAATTCTTTGATCTTTTTCTCTTCCCACTTCTTACCAAATATGGGATTATAACCGTAAGCGCACAAACCATTAATTACTAACCCTGTTCCCCATCCTAGAGCAGGAAATATGGCCCAAGGAAATTCTGTGGTCCTATAGTTAATGTAAACAAGCACCGGTATTACAATGCAGTATGCCAAGAGATTACCATAAAAACCCTTAATTGCCTCTACCTTTTCTTTTGCTTTTTGATATTTATAATTTTGGTCGTTTGTAAATTTTGTTTCCATCTTCAAAGTTTTTAAAATTAATATTGGTTAATTTCTATACTTCAAATTTCGGTAGTTAGCACTGTTTTTTAAAAATAGAACTACCCAGTTGTAATTTTTTATGACTGAACTGTAGTATCTGTGCTAAATACTCTTGGTCATACTCTATAAACCATTTGCTTTCTTGGTACTTTGTATTTGTTGAGCTACGGTCGCTGCAGGCTATAAATGATATTTTGGAGCAATTATGGGTTTAGTTTCTGTTTCTAATACATTCAATTCTGTAAGGGTAGCAAAGCGAAATTTTCCTTAAATCAGTTTTTTAAGACAATTTTCATATGGATGGATTCTAGAGATGATTCATCCATATAACAGAAATACCTTTTAATAAATATTCTTTTTATTTTGTAACAGCAATAAAACTGATACCTACCATTTTATGGAATAATGCTAGCCGTTTATGGTAATTCATTACTTGCAACGATATCTACTTCATCAATATAATCAATTATATCTCTAGAAGCTGATGCCAACCAGCAGAGCACACTATGTTGTATTCAAAATTTAATTTTCTATTAGTAAGCTTCCTTTAAATAATCAGAAATTTTCATCTTCCATATACTGTTTTATTTTTCTAGCTTCCCAATTTCTACCAAACAAAGGATTATACCCATACGCCTTTAAACCGTGCCCCACTAAACCAATACCCCAACCAATCATAGGAAATATGACCCAAACAAAGCTCGTTGTCCTGTAATTTATATAGGCCAAAAATGGAATAACAATACAATAAGAAATTAGGTTACCATAAAACCCTTTAATTAACTCTACACGCTCTTTTGCCTTTTCATACCGTTTGCTACTTATAAACGTTTCTTGAGTTTCCTTAAAGGCAACTTCATTAGTCAACATGGGGAGTCTTACCTTAAACTCTATATCGTTTTTAAAGATTTGCATTTCTTCTTTTGTAAGTATGGCATACCGCTGTCTAATATTTTGTAACCCTACCCCACTACTCTTTTTTACTACCTGTTTTTCCTGTAGATTGTTGCTTACATACAAATAGTTACCCTCCTCATAAATTTTGATATGAAGGGGTTTTGCAGAAGTTACAATATTGTGTTTCACCGCATTTTCTAAAAGTAACTGAAGTGATAATGGAACTATTTTAGCTTCGGGGTTTAACGCCTTTTCTGGAATTTCAAAAATGATACTGTCTTCAAAACGCATTTTTAACAAACGCACATAGGTTCTTGCAAATTTTAGTTCCTCATCTACTGATATGAGGTTTTTACTTTTCTGCTCCAAAACATATCTATAGACTTTAGATAAGGAAGTTGTAAATTTTTGAGCCTGATCGGGGTCTTCCTCTATTAAACTGGTCAATACATTTAAACTATTGAATAAAAAATGGGGGTCCAATTGATTTTTAAGGGCATCGAATTTTGCTGATGCCGACCCTGCAATAATCTTTTGTTCCTTTACCTTAGTATCTTGCAGCGCCTTATAAAAGTAAAAAGCATGTAAAAAGAGTGAAATGATAAGGGTAATCACCAAAATCATTACATAATGCATTGGACTTTCATTTGCCAGAAATTTGCTAAAATCCGTCCCAAAAATAACTACTTGTATAAACCATCTTAATAAAGCAAATGCAATTATGGTCAACAGAATAGAACCTAATGCACCATACCACAAACGCTTTTGAGTACTCTTTTCCCAGCTATATATTGTAGAAATGTATTGGTTGTAATAAGCATTTACAAAAGTGAGAACAAATGAATAAAGAAAAGTGATTCCTGCAAACTGCATTTCCCCAAACAAGGTTATATGGTTCCAATCAGCAAATAGTAGATTAATGATTACAATGATAAGGGTTAAGATTATCCCTATTTTCAACACTTTTAAAAAATTACCCATTCCCTTTATCAATTAAGATTATGCTTAATGCAGTCTACCTCTCCCAAACATTTTAAAAATAGGTATTTGTTTTTAAACCTGATTTCTAGTCTTGGATTATAATAGCAACTTTAAAAGTGCAATCCTTTTATAAAAACAAAAAAAATTACAGTCCGAAATGTCAAAAATGACCTCCGAACTGTAATTAGGGTTGGTTGCTTGGTTGTTTGGTTGTATTAACTTGTAAAGGTAAAACTAGGTAGTTTAATGATTTCACCACCTTTCATTGCAGATTCATGAGACAAAATACCGACACAGGTTATGTTGGCAGATTGTCTTGCATTTGGGTATGGCGATGTTCCTTGTATTAAACTATCTACAAAAGCGTGTACTAAATGTGGATGTGAGCCACCGTGCCCCGCACCTTGGGTAAATGACAAATGCTGATTATCATCTTCATCATAAACACCTTGGGTAGTAAACGACTGAATTTCCTTAGGCAACAATTTTGCAAAATCCGGACTATCAATTTCTTCTGGAATTTCCGGCTCAGGTTTTTTAGCGGTATGGACCACTAAAGGCTTACCTTCTATCAACGGCCATTCTACTGATTTTTTGGAACCGTACACCTCTATGCTCTCCCTGTATTGTCTGGCTACATCAAAAAGTGAGCGATACACCTGTGCGCTCAAATCTGAATTTCTAAACTTTATGTGGGTGGTTTCTACCGCATACGGAGAGTTATATTCCTTTATAAGCTCTTCACGAATAGTTCCTGAACCAAAACATGACACATATTCCGCTTCATCCCTTGTAAGCCCTAAAACCGGGCCAACACAATGTGTTGCATAATGCATTGGCGGTAAACCAGGCCAGTAATTTGGCCAACCGTCCATATCCTGTTGGTGACTTGCTTTTAAAAACTGCGCCTTGCCTAATTCTCCATTATCATACAGCTCTTTCATATAGAGAAATTCGCGAGCATAGACCACAGTTTCCATCATCATATAGGTAAGCCCCGTTTCTTCGGTCAGTTCCACTATTTGCTTACATTCTTCAACAGTAGTTGCCATGGGTACGGTACAGGCTACATGTTTACCTGCCTTTAAAGCCATAATAGATTGCTCCCCATGGTTGGGAATTGGTGTGTTAATATGTACAGCGTCTATTTCATCGTCCTTTAACAACTCTTCATAAGAAGTATATCTTTTATCGATATTAAATGCATTGGCAATCTCATTTAGTTTCGCTTCATTTCGTTGGCAAACGGCTACCAATTCTGCATTGGGATGCTTTTTGTAAATAGGGATAAATTCTGCCCCAAAGCCAAGACCTATTATGGCCACTTTTATTTTCCTTTCGCTCATTATATTGTACTTAATCGTTAAACGTTTCTTTTAAAAATTTTAATCCTTCTTTTGCAAAACTATCCTGATCATCGGCTAATTTTTTCCAAATATTTACCGCTGCGGCCAACTCCTTTATTTCTGGAGTAAAACTTTCAATGACCAATGCTCCGTTATAATTGACATCCTTTAAACCCGCTGCAAAATCTTGCCAAGGGGTAAGTCCAGAGCCCGGTATTCCCCTATGGTTCTCGGAAACTTGTACATGTATTAGTTTATCACCTACGGTATTAATAGCGTCACGAATGTTTTTCTCTTCTATGGTCATATGAAAACCATCCAAGGCCACCTTAACGGCGTTATGATTAATATCACCAATTAAACGCATGACATCGGCTGCAGTATTTATTAGGTCAGACTCAAACCGGTTTAATGGTTCCAATGCAATTTGTAAGTCATACTCTTGAGCTATAGATGCAAGTTTTCTTAAATTGGTAACTGACCTTTCCCATTCTAATTTACGTTGCTCATCTGTTGCCAACCTGGCCTTACCAACAGCTGCATATAGCGGCCCGGCTACAAAGTCAACTTCCAATGCCTTGGCATGTTCAAAACATGTTTTGGCAAATTCAAAACAATTTTCATAAAGACTAGGGTCATCTGCGGTCAAATCCTTGTCGTCACCGAAGACAACACAAACAGATGCCTTTAATCCATTATCCTTCAAGGCTTGCTTTACTTGAGAAATATCTATTAAAGAAGGGTTCTCCAACGGAATTTCCACTAGATCAAAACCCATTTGTTTTATTTTGGGAAATAACGCAATTGATTGGGTCGTAAAAGGCGACTGCCACAACCAAGTACTTACCCCAAGTGTTATTTTACTATTCATGTATTATTGTATTACTCCATATTTACTCAACGATCATAACCCCTTGCATTATTCTCCAATGCCCTGGAAACGTACAAATGAAAGGATACTCACCCGGCGTAGTAGGAGCCTTGAATTTTAACGTATAGGTTTCATCTGGATTTAACAATGGCGTTGCATAGAGCACATCACTGACCTGAGGTACATAGTTCAACTGTGCGGCATTAGGATCTGCGGCCATTTTATCCGCTGCCTTGCCAACCACTTCCTTTTTACCAGGTTTGGTGATTACAAGATTATGTTGCATAAAATCCGGATTATCCAAAACCAAAGACACATGCTCACCGGCCTTTACCCTAAACTCGGTCACATCATATTTCATTTCGTTGGTAATGGTCTTCATCTGCACTATCTTGGTTTTAACATCTTCCTCCTCATTATTCATGGAATCAGTAGCGGTTTCGCCATAATACTTCATCAACAATATGGCAATATCCGTATTGGAATAGGTTTTTACTACCTGATCCGTATTGTTTTTTTCTACCATGTATTTCCATTGGCCATTGATTCTGACCACTTCATCACCAGATTTAACATAGAGCTGCCAATAATTGCCATAAATACCACCTTCACCACCATTATCCTCTACCCTAACAGCAATAGTGTTTTTCCCAGGTTTTAAAACTCCTTTAGGAATATCATAGGTTCTACTGGAACCATAACTGGAAGCCATACCACCTACTTCAACTCCATTAACATAAGTAATATCAGAATCATCAATTGGCCCTAAGGAAAGAATACTTGCATTTTTGGCCATTGCAGCTGAAACATTAACTTCTTTTCTAAACCATATTACCCCATCTATATCCAAGCCTGCATCTTCTATATATTGAGGAATTTCCATGGTCTCCCAGCCACTATCATTAAAAGTGGGCGAACTAAAATCGCTAACCTCGTTACTAGGTTTCTCAAACCCGGGATTTGCTTCGTTAAATGCATTTAAATAACCGCTTACATGTTTTGCCGCTGCAGCATAAAGTGCTTTAAATAACCATTGGTCATTGATTACAGCTTCATTTTTACCAAGGTCAACTAGCAATGATCCCACTTTTTGTGATGATGGTCTACTCGTAAAATAAATAAGCGCGGATAATTGAACATTGGGATCACGATCGTTCAAGGTATTGGCCTTAAACAGAGCATCATCCGTGTCATCGTTTTTTGGCAGTATTTGTATAGCCGCCTTACGTACGGCAGCTGCTTTATGATATAAGGCCCCTTTAATAACACCTAGGGCGTTTTTATCGGTTTGTAATGCATCTAGACCATCAATGGTCCAAAGGGCATGCATGGCCGCATTGTTTAAACCTTCCCCATCTATTTGTTTATTGTTCACCAGTTTATAAAGTGCGTTCAATACATCGGTCTCTCCTCTCTCTACCAACAAACGCTGGGCCGTTAATCTCCAGAACTGGTTATCGCTTTCCAATGCTTCAAGCAATGCATCTGGATCATCCTTTGACAATTGCTGTTCTTCATATTCAAAATCATGTTTGGGCACTATACGCCAGATTCTTCCATGTCCCTTATCACGTAACGGATTAACATATGCGTTACCATCTCCGTTTTCAGCATCATAACCACCTCTTTTAGTATTTGGCGTTGGGTTATGTTGAATAATAAAATTATACCAGTCCGCTATCCAAACTGCACCATCCGGACCTGTTTTGGCATCTACGGGTGAACTCCACTCGTCAGATGAGGCAAAAAGATTCCCGGCATCCTCTTCTAAATAGCCGGCACCATTTTTTACAATTCTAGCTTGATGCACTACCCCACCGGTGGGCTCACAAACAAAGGCTATACGGTTCCAGTATTCTTTAGGATATTCCCTAGCGGTATAGAAATGATGCCCGGCTGCCGCTGTAAATCCGCCAAAGACATCTACCTGCCTAACATTTGGGGTTATGGGTTGCATAAAATAATGACCGTCTATTTTTGCACTACCATCTTTACCTATACCTTCTACATGTTCCATGGTAGCATTAGGAATTCCTACAAATACGCTATGGGTATTATTAGCCGTAGATGCAAAAATTGAATTGTCCTCTGTAAGGCCCAAGCCCCATGTATTATTACTTGTATTGGTCAATACCTCAAAAAACTTCTTTTCTGGCTGAAACCTATATACATTTTGACCGAATTTATATTCCTCGCCAAAAATGTTTCCTTTAAACCCAGAGTAACCTACAACCCCATATAAATTGTTATCAATTCCGTATTGTAGATTAGATGGTCCGGCATGAGTATCGTAGATACCCCAACCATCAATAAGCACTTCTTTTACATCCGCTTTATCATCACCATCTGTATCCTTTAGAAAAATAAAATGTGGTGCCTGAGAAACTACTATGCCACCATTATAAAATGTAAAGCTTGTTGGTATATTTAATTTATCCGCAAAGACAGTAACCTTATCTGCCTTACCATCACCATTGGTATCTTCTAAAATTTTTACTTTGTCATCTCCCTCACTATTATCATTTCTGACCGTATTGGGGTAATCTACGGTTTCAATGACCCACAGTCTACCTTTTTCGTCCCAATTCATTGCAATTGGGTTAATAATATCTGGCTCAGATGCAAATAACTCTATATCAAAACCAGCAGGTACTTGTATGAATTTTTTTGATTCCTCCGGAGATAATGGTAATTGATATTTAGGTGCAGGATCACGTTTTTCATAATTAGGAATGTTTGCGCGTTCCTCATAGGTCAAGGTTGGCATATCTTTCATAAAACCTTCCCAGTTCTTTTTTACTTTATCATCTACCGCCCAAAGTATACCTGCCTTTACCAATTCATGAAATCCTTTGTTTTGCCATGAGCGTTCATCATGTCCATAGGCCGTATAAAATACCTTGCCTTCTCCTACCTGTTTTACCCATGTCCAAGGCTCTCTATGCCCCTCTTCGACCCGTTCCATCAATACCGTGATGTCATCGGCTATTTTATCATGAACATACGTTTCGTCCCAAGTTTCAAAAGGTGCTAAATCTTTTGTAATAGGATGTTGTTTATCCGTTATTTCCGCTATAAATGTCCCTGTCTCATGACTTTTAAATTGCGCCCCTACCAAATTGATATATTCCGGAGAATTCTTGAAACAGAAACTGGCGGAATGGATGGGAATAAATGCATTACCCGCTTTGACAAAATTTAGTAAGGCATTTTCTTGGGCTTTACTTATTTCTTCGTGATTGGCGTAGATAATTAACCCGTCATATTTAGAAAGGTTTTCCGCGTTTAGGTCAGATGGTTTTTCCGTATAGGTAATATTGATACCATCCTTAGTTAAGGCCGATGCCAAAATGGGAAAATATTCACTTGAATTATGATGCTCCAACTCATGTCCTAGAAATAAAAGTTCTATCCTGCGTGGAGCGTTGTCCTCATATTTCTTTTGAGTTGGCGAACATGCCGCAAAAAACAAAAGTATTAGGACAATTTTGAATAATTGGTAATTGGTTTTCATAGGGAGCGATATTTTGTTGTCTCAATATTACGTAAAATTGTATCGTAGAAATCACTCTTATTTACCACATACTGACTGTATTTTATCATTACATTTTATAAATGAACATTTTATTGATAAATTAGTATGCAATTATACTTATTTAGATAATTATTGCTACATGAAATCTGCCCTTCAAAAATCCCCTATTCCAGAAACCAAGGCCTATTTGGCAAGGAGGTTGAACGAACCTGTTTTTGACCCCCATTGGCATTTTCATTCAGAATACCAGCTGTTTTTGGTTTTAGAAGGTAGTGGCACTAGGTTTATTGGCGATAGTGTTAAATCTTATAAAGCGGGCGATATTACCCTGACCGGACCTAACCTACCCCATATGTGGCGTAGTGAACATATTCACGAACAGGAAAAAAACATTGCATGGTCCAAGGGGGTAGTCATTTATTTCCATGAAAACTTTTTAGGGGAAAACTTATTGAAAACCGATGAAGCCATACGATTAAGACAGGTCTTTCACAAAAGTCTTAGAGGAATGGAATTTACCGCCGCTACGGCAATTACATTACAAAAGCTAATGTTAGCGCTTTTGGACAAAGATGGTTTTGAAGGAATTCTGCACCTTTTAAAAATTTTAGATTTTATAAGCCAAACCAAAGAATATACTATTCTTGCGAGCCCAGGTTATACCAATTCATTACGGGAAGCCGATACACAGCGTATGTTCAATGTCTATGCCTTTGTAATGAATAATTTTAAACGTAAAATGACCCTGCATGAATTGGCTCAACTAACCAATATGACGCCTACCTCTTTTAGTAGATATTTTAAACTGCATGCCAATAAATCATTTTCAGAATTTGTGAGCGAAATACGTATAGGCCATGCGTGCAAATTACTTATAGAACAAAAAATGAATGTATCGCAAGCCTGTTATGAAAGTGGGTTTTCTACCTTATCCAATTTCAATAAACAGTTTAAAGCTATAACCCAACGCACTCCCCTAGCGTATAAAAAGGAATATGAGGTTTACTAAGAAATTTATAGTTTAACCGTATTCCTTTTTAAAATTAACTAACCATTCTGAGAGTCTATAACCGCACTTAAAAGAATTTTTACTACTTACCTACCAATCATAAAACAAAAGCCTATGTTTTTGGAAAGAATGTTTTAGGTTTTGTTTGCGAACTTACGAACAAGCCACCGGTAGTTGTAGTAAATACAAGCTTATTCTGATGAAAAATATCTGATTTACGTTCGCCATTTTCATACCAAATACATTCTACATAACTATGATTTTGTACCACTCCAAATAAACCGTCCTTTTTAGAAATATATTTTAATACTTGCATTTTAGGGGCGTTGAGCAACCCTTTAGACTTTACCCAATCACCTGGTTTAAATTTTCTAGTCATCTTACTACCTTTTAATGATTAAACATTTTGGTAGTAAGGAGGCCAAATGGCCTCCTATTATACCACTAATTAAATTGTACTTAAGAAATTTGAATATTTCTTGCAGGTTTTTGCTTTGCTTCTTCTTTTTTTGGTAAAAGAATGCTTAAGATACCCTCCTTATAATTTGCATTGATTTTATCATCATCTACAGTTTCGGGCAAGGTAAACGACCTTTTAAAGGAAGCATATCCAAATTCCCTACGGGTATAATTAGCGTTATTCTCTTCCTTATCTTCTTTTGTATCTGTAGAAATGGAGAGAACTTGGTTATCTAAATCTATATGAAAGTCAGATTTTTTTAGACCTGGCACAGCCATTTCCACCATAAAGGCATCTGCAGTTTCTTTAATATTTACCTTAGGTAAGGTTATACCGGTATTAAAATTAGAAGTAAATACCGAGGGTAAATCCCTATTAAATAGATCATCGATCCAATTAGACCATAGCGGGAAGTTTACATTTGAATTAGTGTTTGTTAAACTTCCGTTTTTAGGAACAGTTACTAAATTGCTCATAATTACAAAATTTTAAGTTAAACATTATTTCAAATTTGAAATCATAATGATTTCAATATTCTTATTGCAAAAAAAATACCAAACCTTGGTTTCAATACACTATCAGAATACTATTTAAAAAACGCTGTCAAATTATCAGAGCTATTGTCAAATTTTCTGTTTTTAAAAATGTCAGATTGGCATTTTTAAATGACATATTTTAGGTAGAAATATGGGGCTCTACTTATTCCCGTTCACTTGATAAAAAATTAATCAAGTTATTTAAATTTAAGACCATACATTTATAAGATAAAGGCCTTATTCTATTTTATTGAAAGGTTAAAACTACTATAATCCACAAAGGCCACAATTCTTTTAATGAACTCAAAAAAACCTGTATATATAACCATTATTATTCCTTGCTTCAACGAAGAGGACCATATTAGGCATACTTTAGAAAAGATTTTTTCTAATATTCTGGACTACACTGACTATTTTTTTAATATCCTAGTATTGGATGATTCCAGTACGGATAACTCCCTGTTTATTTTAAATCAATTGGCCCCAAACTTCCCTTTAACGATTCAAATTTTACAGAACCCATCCAATATGGGCATTGTAGAATCGACCAAAATTCTATTAGAGGCTGCATTACATACAAATGCCGATTATATTATTAAAAGTGATATGGATGCCGATGTTCCACATGATAAAATTTTAAGGCTTTTTCTAAGTGAACTACAAATGAATACTGTTGATAAAATTCAAGTGATCATTGGTGAACGATATATTACGGACAAAAGTACCATGTCTACCCTTGAAGTTTCCCAGCAACAGAAAATGACAACATATCTTAGTAAACATTTTAGGGATTTAAATTATAACCCGGTTTCATCTGGGGTACTTTTTTTTAGCAAGTCGGCTATAAAAACGTTGTTAGCACTCAAGATTGTAACATCTTATAACCTAAGGTGGGGCTTGGACTTTTTACTGCCTTTACTGGCCCACAAACTAAGAATGAACATTAAAAAAATTGACATCTCCCAAGGAAATTACTTTCCAGAGCGCCGCACTGATAGTAAAATTAAAGCTCAATATGCAGCGTATTACCAAGTTTTAGAACTCATTGAAAATTGGAAAGAATAAAGGTTGCAACGCTCCGTGTGTATAGGTCAAATAATTCTTGAACAAAACCTCGTATAAAATAGCTTTATACAATCATTACAGTAAATTTGTAGGTATAAAATTGGCATCAGTAACGTATGAACTTAACCATTGAAAATATATTATTGGTGGGCTCACTATTACTTTTTATAAGTATTATAGTGGGTAAAACTTCGTACAAATTTGGGGTGCCAACCCTTATTCTTTTCCTTGCCATTGGTATGTTGGCAGGATCGGATGGTATTGGCGGTATACGTTTTAACGACCCGGGTCTGGCACAATTTATTGGTATTGTTTCTTTAAACTTTATATTATTTTCCGGTGGACTAGACACCCATTGGAAGGCCGTAAAACCTATTTTAAAAGAAGGTTTAGTGCTTTCTACCCTTGGTGTACTGCTCACCGCTGTTACCCTTGGTGCTTTTGTGTATTATATAACGGATTTCACCATTTATGAAAGCATGTTATTGGGCTCTATTGTATCTTCTACAGATGCAGCCGCGGTATTTTCTATTTTGAGGTCTAAAAATTTAGCCCTTAAAAACAATTTAAGACCTACACTTGAATTGGAAAGTGGTAGTAACGACCCAATGGCCTACGTGCTTACCCTAGCTTTCTTAACCTTGGTCATCAATCAAGATTTAAGCGTGTTTTCCATTATACCCTTATTTCTACAACAAATGGTATTGGGCGGCATTGGCGGCTTTGCATTTGGTAAAATAAGTGAGATTATAATCAACAAAATAAAACTTGGTTTTGAAGGACTTTATCCTGTTTTGGTGATAGCACTCATGTTCATTACCTTTTCTGCAACAAACGCCGTTGGCGGTAATGGTTTCCTGGCCATTTATATTTGTGCCGTGTATTTGGGAAATCAAGATTTGATCCATAAATCTACCATCATTAAAATGTTTGATGGTTTGGCTTGGCTCATGCAAATTGTTCTGTTCCTTACTTTAGGACTTTTGGTCTTTCCATCAGAAATTATCCCGTATATGGGCGTAGGTATCTTAATTTCTGTTTTCTTGATTTTAGTGGCACGCCCCGTTAGTGTTTTTCTTAGCTTGATTTTCTTTAAGATGAAAATGCGAAGACGTTTCTATATCTCTTGGGTTGGATTGCGTGGAGCTGTACCTATCGTATTTGCCACCTATCCTTTATTGGCGGACATAGATAAGGCTAATATGATTTTTAATATTGTATTTTTTATTTCGGTGACCTCTGTATTGATACAAGGTACTACCCTATCCGTTTTTGCAAAATGGTTACATGTGGCCCTACCGGAAGAAATTAAACCTATTACCGAGAATGACCGATACATTTTAAATCTACCCAAATCTGAAATGGAAGAGGTCACTATTCCAGAACATAGTTTTGCGGTGGATAAGCGTATTATAGATTTGCATTTTCCAAAATCGGCCTTTATTGTCATGATTAAACGAGACAATAAATTTGTACGGCCCGGTGGTGCTACCGTTATTAAAGCCAACGACATTTTAGTCTTGTTACTGGATAATGAGGATAGCTTAACAGAAGTCAATGCAATTCTAGACCAAGGCATTGTTGCCTAATTTCCAAAAGTTACTACTATTCTAAAACTTTCTAGGAACAATTTAAAAAAGGAATTAACGGTTAATGAAATGGGATCGCTTTATTTCATTTAATTTTGCCGCATGGTCAGAAATGTACAGTTACGATTAACGTTAAAGGAAGAAGCTACACCTAATGGTCTAGAAATACGTACGGCCAAATACCTAGGTTTGGAGGAAGGCACTTTTACCATTAAAGTAATGCGCAAATCTATTGATGCACGAAAGCCAAAAATTGTGTTCAATTACAAATTGGCTGTATACATTAATGAACCTGCCCCTAACGATACTTTGCATTTTGAATATAAAGATGTATCAAAAGCTAAACCGATTCATATTGTAGGATTCGGACCTGCAGGTATGTGGGCTGCGCTACGCTGTTTAGAAATGGGATATAAACCCATTGTTTTAGAACGCGGTAGTAATGTTAAAGACCGTAGAAGAGATTTAAAAGCCATAAACCAAGACCATCAAGTAAACCCAGAAAGTAATTATTGCTTTGGTGAAGGTGGTGCCGGCACGTATTCTGACGGAAAGTTATATACCCGTAGCCTTAAACGTGGCGATGTTCGTCGCATTTTTGAAAGCTTGGTATACCACGGCGCTACAGACCAAATTTTGATAGATGCGCATCCGCATATTGGAACAAACAAACTGCCTAAAATTGTACAGAATATTCGTGAGGTCATTCAGAATCACGGTGGTGAAATTCATTTTAATACCAAGGTGACGGATTTCGTTATTAAGAACAACATTTTGAAAGCGATTATTTTAAATGATACCGATGAAATGGCTGTGGAACGTGTGATTTTGGCAACGGGACATTCCGCTCGTGATATTTTCGATTTACTGCATAAAAAAGATATTGCTCTTGAAGCGAAGTCATTTGCCATGGGCGTGCGTGTTGAACATCCGCAGCATATTATAGATAGTATTCAATATCATTGTTCCGGAGAACGTAGCGAATTACTACCGGCAGCCTCATATAGCTTGGTAGAACAAGTAAAAGACCGTGGCGTGTATTCTTTTTGTATGTGCCCTGGCGGATTCATCGTTCCCGCTGCAACTTCACCGGGTGAGGTTGTGGTAAACGGAATGTCGCCATCAAAACGAAATAACCTGTATGCCAATTCGGGAATCGTGGTTGAAATTAACGTAGATAAAGACATCCCGAAGTACGATAAATTTGGGGCCTTAAAAGGGCTGGAATATCAGAAGAATTTGGAACGATTGGCTTTTACTTCCGGCGGAAGAACACAAACTGCCCCTGCCCAACGATTGACGGATTTTGTAGAAGGAAATCTTTCTTCAGACTTAAATCCAACGTCATACCAACCAGGTCTTAATTCTGCACCTTTGCATTCATTATTACCAAAATTGATAGGAAGCAGATTACGCCAAGGGTTTAAAGCTTTCGGCGATAAAATGCATGGTTACTATACTGCCGAAGCAAATATTGTGGGCGTAGAATCTAGAACCTCATCTCCCGTAAGTATTCCACGAAACGAAAAATTGGAGCACCCTGTGATCAAAGGTCTTTTCCCATGTGGTGAAGGCGGTGGTTATGCTGGCGGAATCGTTTCTGCCGCAATGGACGGAGAACGTTGTGCCGAAGCTGCTATGGCAGGGCTTTAATTGGTTGTTGGTTGTTGGTTGTTGGAAACAAAAAAATTTAGCGAAGCTAAATACAACTGATTAGGCACTAATCAAAAAAGAGTCTATTCTCTTTATTCTATTTTCTAACTTCTTACTTCGTACTACTTTATACTTTGTACTTTGTACTTTGCACTTAATACTAACTACTTCAATTACGCCATCTTAGGCTTGTTAGCTTTTGTAATAAAGTTTAGGGCTTTTTTGATTTTTGAATTTTTATACTTGTACAAACGTGCCACTTCCATTTTTTGATTACTGGTTTCTTTTATAGTAACCTCTTTTACTATGCTCATTTCAATGGTGTCAACCTTAACATCGTTAATTGTGTTCTGCGCTTGAGCAGTGAAGCTTAAAAAGATAATGAAGATGATTGTTACTATTGTTTTCATGACTTGCGTTTGTTACACTTATAGAACGCAGAAGACCTTGTTTTGCTAGGTGATGAATCGCTGAAAAACACTAAATTCTCGTTAGTTTACCCAGTTATGGACAAAGTGTAATTTGTTGCCGATAAACGGCACACTCCCCAAAATCACCTTACCGATAATTGATGTCGTTAATCGACAAACGATGTTTTAAAAACAAGTTCAAATACAAGCGCAAACTCAAAAATCAAATCAAGTTTAGAATTAGTTGTTAGTTGTTGGTTGTTGGTTCCCTTCGGCTACGCTCAGGGACCGGAGGCTTCGCTTGGTTGTTGGAAACAATAAAATTTAGCGAAGCTAAATACGATTGATTAGGAACTAATCAAAAAAATCTATTCTCTTTATTCTATTTTCTAACTTCTTACTTCGTACTACTTTGTACTTCTTACTTAATACCTTGTACTTTCTACTTTCTACTTTCTACTTTAACCCAACTTAACCTTTCCTTCCACATTAAAGCGTACCTTTGCGTCTTATTAAAATTTTATGACATTTAAAGAACTCGGCCTAGCCGAACCCATCCTAAAAGCTTTAGAGGCTGAAGGATATACTCACCCTACTCCTATTCAAGAACAATCCATTCCTATTTTACTTCAAGGCAAAGACCTTCTGGGAGTGGCACAAACAGGTACTGGTAAAACAGCTGCCTTTGGTATTCCTATTTTACATCAGTTGTATGAGGGTATTAGCTTACGACAGACCAAAAGAAAAGTAAAAGCCCTTATCGTTACACCTACCCGTGAGCTGGCCATTCAAATTGGTGAAAGCTTAACAGCATACGGTAAACATACAGGATTACGAAATACAGTGATTTTTGGCGGAGTAAAGCAAGGTAAACAAGTAAACGCACTAAGAGGTGGCGTAGATATATTAGTAGCTACACCCGGTCGTTTATTAGATTTAATGAATCAGGGTTTTATTTCTTTTAGGGATTTAGAGCACGTAGTACTTGATGAAGCTGACCAGATGTTGGATATGGGCTTTATACATGACATCAAAAAAATCATTGCAAAATTACCTCCCAAAAGACAATCATTGTTCTTTTCGGCTACTATGCCAAAAGACATTGTAGAGCTTTCAAGAAAAATGTTGGGCGATTTTGAACGTGTTACCATTAAACCAGAACAAGCTACAGCAGAAAAAGTTGAACAGGGAGTTTATTTTGTTAGCAAAGCAAATAAGCCTAAACTTTTAATTCACCTTATTAAGGAGAATCCCGAAAACACCTTAATTGTATTCTCAAGAACCAAGCATGGTGCCAATAAAATCGTAAAGAAACTTGACCAAGCCGGTATTCGTTCTGCAGCCATACACGGTAATAAATCGCAAGCTGCAAGACAAAAAGCATTAAGTGCCTTTAAAGATGGTAATCTAAAAGTGTTGGTAGCTACCGATATTGCCGCAAGGGGTATTGATGTTGAAGACTTGTCGTTAGTTGTAAATTACGATTTACCAAATGTATCTGAAACCTACGTTCACCGTATTGGTAGAACAGGGCGTGCAAATGCTAGTGGTACTGCCCTTTCTTTCTGTGATAGGGATGAAAGACCGTATCTAAGAGATATTGAAAAACTAATAAAGCAGTCGGTACCACGTATGCCAGAGCATCAATTTGTAGATGAAGATACTCCGGAAGATACCGGTAGTCAACCTTCTCAACCACAAAGAAAACAAGGAAATTCTCGTAATAAAAATAGAAACAGAAATAGACCTGGCGGCAACAACTTTAGAGGTAAGAATAATAGAAATTCGAGCAGGCCTAAAAAAAGAAATGATTCTAATAGAAGCGAATAGCTTCTGTTAGAATTTCATTTTATCTTTAGCAAAACATTTTATCGTAATGAAAAAGCAAATGGTTATTTACGGTAGCGGTCGCCATACCGTACCCTTCTTAAATTATATTGCCAAAGCCACAAGTAAGGAAAAACCGAATATGTGTTTTATTCCTACCGCTAGTGGTGAAGATGAGCAGTATATTGCTTCTTTCTATGATATTTGCTCTCAGATAGATGTTACTCCGCATGTTCTTTCCGTTTGGATTAATTCTTACGACCAAAAAGAATCTTTCGAAGAAATCATTTCTCGAATGGATGCTATTATTGTTGGTGGTGGCAACACTTTAAATATGCTTGCTATTTGGAAAGCTCAAGGCATAGACGTTGCCCTTAAAAAAGCCTATGACAACGGTGTAGTTATGGGTGGTGGTAGCGCAGGGTCCTTATGTTGGTTCAATGGCGGTACTACAGATTCTAGACCTAAAGAACTTAGTATTGTTGGTGGTATGGCGTTTATAGACAAAAGCCACTGCCCGCATTACAACTCAGAAGGTTCACGAAGACCCTTATATTTCGAGAATATTAAAACAGGTAAACTTTCAGATGGTTATGCCTGCGACGACCGTTCCGCTATTCATTTTATTGATGGTGAAGTTCATACTTCAGTTTCCTTAAACGATGAAAATCATTCTTATTACGTGTATTTGAAAGATGGTGAAATTTTTGAGGAATTGATACCGACTACTATTATATCGTAAATAATAGAAGTCCGTTTGAGTATTACACCTATTTTTCCATGAATTAAGCACTTACAACCCACCCCTAGCCCTTCCAAAGTAGGGGAATAGTTTGAACATATTTTTAATCCTTCGCGATAAATTTCACAAGACGATTTCAAATTAATTGTTGATCAAAAGCCCGCAAACAAAATGTCTAAGTCTCCCTCCCGGGAGGGGATTAAGGGGTGGGTAATACGGATGGTGAATCAACCTACTAGTTTACTCGAAAACCTACAAGCCCTTATAAGCCTTCAACACATTTTCAATTTTGGCTTCGGTCTCTTCGTCTATATTTTGATGTTCGGGGTTTTCCAATAACCACTTTATTGTCCTTTTAATCCCTTCGGAAAACGGAATAGTGGCTTTGAAATCGGGTACAAAGGTTTTTATCTTCGTATTATCGAACAACACACTTTCTGCCTTATCTGCCAACAAAGTACCCGTAAACGACGGCTCTATCTTACATATAAAATCTGATGCTATATGTACTGTTTTAGCTTCCTTCCCTAAAGCATCCGCTAGAATTTTATAGATCATATTCCAACTTAATACTTCATCTGAGGTAATATGAAAAGCGTGACCTATAGCGGTTTGCAACCCTAATAATCCTACAAACCCCTTTGCAAAATCGTCTGAATGCGTTACCGTCCAAAGTGAAGTACCATCGCCATGAACAATAATTTCCTTACCGTCCAATATACGTTGGGCTGTATTAAATTTATCGAACCCACCAATAGCAATTGGTATTACCGTGTCATAGGTTAAAGAAGGCCTTACAATAGTGATAGGGAATCCGTTCTGGCGGTATTCTTCTTGCAAACGATCTTCACAGGCTATTTTATCTTGAGAATAGTCCCATAACGGATTATGCAAGGGAGTAGATTCCGTAATTACCGGATAACTTAAGGGAGTCTGGTAACACGATGCAGAACTAATGAAGATATACTGCTTGGTTTTACCCGTGAACAATTCCATATCCCGTTCTATATCTTCTTTGGTGAAAGCGATCCAATTGACCACTATATCCCAATGGTGTTTTTTTAATTCGGTTAATTCTTCCGGTTTATTGATATCCCCAATAATAGAATGTGCCCCTTCAATATCAACCTTTGCCTTTCCCCTATTCAGTACATATAACTCCAACCCTCTGGCAACTGCAAGCTTGCTGCTAGCTGTACTGATATTTCCGGTTCCACCAATAAACAATACTTTCATATACTTATATATTTTTGATAATCAAATCCTTAATCTCATTTATTTTAAATATCCCTATAGAAGGTCAACCCATTTTTAAAAGGGTCATAAAAAGCAAATTCCTTTGTTCCCCAAGCGGTTTCCCGTAATAAGGTATGGGGATTAAAAATATCCTTTTCCGCATATTCTTCATATAAGGATTGAATATTCTGGGTAACAATACGCAACATGGGCCTATCCATCTCAATTTCCCACTCCTTAGCTTCATGCCATTGTAAATGTATTTCAATTGCATCTCTAATAACCCCCGCATACTTGGGCTTTTTGGCATCATCTGCAAAGGCGATTCTGAAACCCAAACGGTTAACATAAAAATCCAATGCCTCTACTACATCCCAAACGGGAAGCACAGGGTGTATTTGGTGTAAATAGCCTTTTAACTCCATACCGTGAAAATACAAAAAGGAATAAAAATCCTTAGTTTACGAACACATTATCCTTTTGTTTTAAAACTATTAATTCCATAAAAAACCAATGCAATATCTTTATATTCACCTCTTCAAACCAACCAATACACATAGCTGATGAAAAACACTCTTCTCCTTTTATTTTTCTTGTTCATTACTGCCATTTCTTTTGCGCAGGATGCTACCGTAATGAGCTATAATATTAAATATGACAATACCGGAGATACCATAAATAACTGGAACGACAGAAAAGAGGCCATGGTCAATTTAATAGCGTATTATGAACCAGGTATTTTAGGACTTCAAGAGGTTTTACACCGTCAACTCTCCTATTTAACGGAACAATTATCTGGTTATAAAGCGATAGGCGTAGGTCGTGAAGATGGTAAGGAGAAAGGTGAATACTCTCCTATTTTGTTCAATTCATCAAAATATAAATTATTGCAGAGTGATACGTTTTGGTTGTCCAATACTCCCGATAAAATTTCTGTGGGTTGGGACGCTGCTTTGGAGCGTATATGTACGTATGCCTTATTTAAAGACCTAGATTCTCAACAACAATTTTACGTATTCAACACTCATTTTGACCATAGAGGAACAGTGGCAAGGGAAAAAGCGGCCCAATTAATCGTATCCAAAATAAAAACATTGAACAAAGAGGGGTTTCCTGTGGTTCTAATGGGCGATTTAAATTTGAAACCTGATTCTGCACCTATTCAATTTCTACAAAATGCCCTGCAAGACGGTCAACAAATTACAAAACACCCTTTTTATGGTCCCACCGGTACCTTTAACGGATTTGACCCCTTAAAAAACTTAACGGATCGTATAGATTATATTTTTGTCCAGAACGCCATTGTAGATAAGTATATACACATTGATGACCGTATGGAAAACAACAAACATATTTCTGACCATCTACCCGTAGTGGCATATCTTCAATTTCAGTAAACATCCTAACCGTATTATAACTTTAAGGTTGGGTAATTAAACTTGAATGAATAAAAGCCTTTTTTCCTTTACGGGTAAGGACATGTGACCACATTTTGGTGCGCCCCAAGACGTGTAGTGTATCATTTTTTAAAGCCTCACCAATAACCAAGCTGTTTGTGGTAGGGCTATTTCTAAGATTGGCCCTAACGGCCGATACTGCTATCCGAGGTACCACTTGCATATCATTTTGTTGTTCCGGCACATTGGTTTTCCACACAAAGGGTAATGGGTCTATTGCTCCCTTGCCGGATGCATAGATACCAAAATGTAGATGCGGATCCGTAGTTCTTGCATTGCCCGTATTACCTACTAGACCTAGGGTGTCGCCAGAAATGACCCGATCCCCAACCTTGGCTATAATACTATCTAAGTGCGCGTAATAAAGTGACTTGCCGAACATACCTGTTCTCAACCAAACTTGTTTTCCGCCCAAACCCCTATTGCCTGTTGATGTAATTCTGCCATCTGTAGCGGCTACTACCGGGGTTCCACGTTCAGCGAAAATATCTATTCCTTGGTGAGACCGTGCTCCGGCATCACGTGCTGCGCCCCAAAAACTTTGTATGGCGTCATTGGCTTTACCCACTACCGGAAACCTAAATCTAGGAGCACTGGTAATCCGTAATTCGAAATTTATTTGAGCATTTATTGCCGGTTGTACAAGAACCTTATATGTACCTGTATTGTCAATGCTTAACCGTACATTATGCTCATTAATTTTGTTATGGGCCATTTGCACATAATTGCTATCCGTAGCTATATGCAGAACATCAATAAAAAATTGATTGGCGTGATCATTATTTACAACACTTATCTCCAATTCCACACCCTCTTTTAAATTAACGTTGTAGCTATAGACCGTATTTCTTTGAGAAAAACTTTTGGCAACTTCCACATAAGGTAGTTGAATAAGTAAACTATCTTTCTTGGCTTGTTCAAAAGCCTTGCTCCATAAGGTAAATTGACGGTCATTGTCCTCAAAATTTCGCGCATAGATTTCCCGCGCAGTAGGTTTTGTGAACACATCTGTAAGCTTTCCTACTTGTTTACAACCTGTAATAGCAAGAAATAATAACAGAACCGCGTATCTTATTATGGACTTTACCTTGTTCATAAAAATGGTTTCCTTCATAAAAGTAAAATCGGGCCCAAAGGCCCGATTTTACTACTTTAAATCTTTAACTATTTTTTTAAAAACTTAATTAAGATTTCATTCAATTCATCTGCATGGGTAATATTTAAACCGTGTGGGGCCCCTTTGATAATCTCAAATGTATTATCCTTAATCCCTTCCGCGGCCTGCTTTGCCGAAGTGGCTATAGGAACGGTAGCATCTGCATCTCCATGAACAATTAACGTAGGTACATCAACATTTTTTAACTCCTCCCTAAAATCGGTATGCATCCATGCCAAAGCAGTTTGTATTGTAGCCCTGGGCGATGCAAAAGAGGCAATGGTGAAGTCATAATCCAATTGCGCCTGACTAACCCTGTCTCCCTTATTCTCATCAAAATTATAGAACCCTTTACTAAACTCCTTTAAGAAACCAACTCTATCTTTTTGAAGCGCATCTATTATACCTTCCAAATCTTTTTCCGGTACGCCTTTCGGGTTGTCCGTCTTTTGCTTTACCAACGGAATGATAGAACTTATCAAAGCTGCTTTCGCTATTTTTCCCGAGCCATAATCCGTTAAATAACGTACTACTTCTCCTCCTCCCATTGAAAATCCAACAATAATGGCATCATTTAAACCTAATTCTTCAATTAGCGCATGTAAGTCACTTGCCAAGGCAGAATAATCATAATCGTTCCAAGGTGCGGATGTTGTTCCAAAACCTCTTCTGTCATACGATATACAACGGTACCCTTCCTCTACTATCTTCCATACTTGTTGTTCCCAAGATTTTCTACTTAAAGGCCAACCATGTATTAGTATAACCGGTTGCCCGCTTCCATAATCTTCATAAAATATATCTACGGGTTTCTTTGCTTTTGTATTTGTTATAAATGGCATATTTTCAATTTTAAATTCCATGGTAAGGTAACGATCCAATTTTAGCACACTTAGCGTAAAACCTTAAATAATTTGCTCATTAAATGGAACATATATCCATTATATTTACCTTTTAAAATTTCATTGATGTTTATACCGGAGCACTATAGAAATACCGACCCAGAAGAGATACGTAAGTTTTTAAAAAACAACAGTTTTGGTATTCTTATCAATACCATACAGGGTAAACCATGGGGTACACATATTCCGTTGGAATTGCGAACTCATGCTGATGGGTCAGAGGTTTTGGTTGGCCATATTGCAAAAGCAAATCCTCAAAGTAACAATTTAAAAGACGGGGATGAAGTCCTTTGCATCTTTAATGGACCCCATAGTTATATTTCCTCATCTTGGTATAAAAAAGAAGAGGTGCCAACTTGGAACTATATAGCCGTACATGTATATGGTACAGTTAGAATACAAAATCAAGAAGAACTTTTAAAAGCACTACACCTCTTGGTAGATAAATATGAAAGAACTTCTGAAAACCCGGTCTCCATTGACAATATGTCCAATAAAACTATGCACCAAATTGCGGGCATTATAGGATTTGAAATTAATATTAAGGATATACAAGCCGTTCATAAATTATCTCAAGGTAGAAGTCAAGACCATGCTACAATTATTAATGAACTGGAAAAGCGAGGACCTGCTGAAAAAGCCGTGGCGAGCGAAATGAAAAAATTATCTTCCTAATCTATCTATATAGGGCAAACTATTTTATAATATTATCGTAAATAAAGTAGCAACATAAATGTATGAATCATGAGCTACCTCCTTTTTACACTTTGCATGACATTTGTTTACGTACTATTAAGTATAAGTTATTTTGCCTACCAAGATTTGCAGCAGTATTTGAATACTAAAAATTAATTGAGCTTAATTGCGGCATTATAGTAATGATTGTTCTTCAACTTTTTTTAAGTTAAATTAATATTCATTTGAATGTAGATTTAAGCTTGACTTCATTTAGTTTTAGCATCATATTGATAACCTAAAATTTATGAACAACCTAACGATATATCAGTTCTCCAAAGAAGATAAACTAAAACATTGGCATGTTGTAAACGATGAGGTCATGGGCGGTGTATCTATGGGACTTATTCAACTGAACAAGGATGGTAGTGGCGTATTTAGCGGTCATGTGTCCTTAGAGAACAATGGTGGTTTTTGTTTGGTTAGACATGATTTGGAAAGAATTGAAGTATCAAATTTTACATCTTTTGAAATTAGATTGAAAGGAGATGGCAAAAAGTATCAATTTAGATGTAAATCTGGGGAACACCAACGGCATTCATACATCTATCATTTTACAAGTAGTAAGGAATGGACTACCATAACTGTTCCTTTTAAAAAAATGCAACCCTATTTTAGGGGAGATGCATTAAAATTGGAGAATTACCAAGGAGATTTTCTTTCTCAAATAGGAATTTTAATCGGTAATAACAAAGAAGAAGATTTTAGCTTAACCTTAGATTATATACGGTTAAAGTAAGCACATCATTCTTCAAAAACACAATAAATTATTGTATTATAAGTACTTACTAATTACCAGTTGAATTTCTGCACGATAAAAATTATTATTTCTCCCTTCCTTTTTATTTAAAATTTTATAGCCCAACTAAATTTGGTGAACACCTGATATCATTTATAGGTTTTAAATATAGTTTTTGGTAACTTTATAGCCTAAAACTATACATATGACCATTACCCAATTGCAATATGTACTTGCTGTAGCAGAATACAAAAACTTTACTTTGGCTGCAGAAAAGAGTTTTGTAACACAGCCTACCCTTAGTATGCAAGTGCAGAAATTAGAAGACGAGCTAGATATTCTGCTTTTTGACCGAAGTAAAAAACCGATTACCATAACAGAGGTTGGTAAAAAAATAGTGGAACAGGCCAAGAATATAGTCAATGAAGCTTCGCGTATCAAAGATATTGTAGAACAGGAGAAAGGATACATTGGTGGTGATTATGTGCTGGGTATTATACCTACAATAATGCCAACATTACTACCTATGTTCTTAAAGACCTTCATTCAAAAATACCCAAAGGTAAATCTTATCATAAAGGAACAAAATACAGAAAGCTTAATACAAAATATACAGGACGGTCATTTAGACGCTGCTATTGCCGCAACACCTTTAGAGGTAGATTTTATTAAGGAAAGACCTTTATATTATGAACCTTTTGTAGGGTATGTACCTAATGAGCACCGTTTAGGAAAGAAAAAACAATTGGTACCTGAAGATTTAGATATAGGTGATATTTTATTACTACAAGACGGACATTGTTTTAGGGAAGGCGTATTGAACCTTTGCAAAACACCAAAAATTGGTGGGGAACATTTTAGTCTACAAAGTGGAAGCTTTGAAACCCTTATCAACCTTTCTAATGAAGGATTGGGAATGACATTACTGCCGTACTTGAATACATTAGAATTAGACCAGGTAAAAAGAAAACAACTAAAATATTTTGAAGACCCCTCTCCTGCCCGTGAGGTAAGTTTGATATACCATAAAAAAGAATTGAAAGTTCAAATTACCGATGCCCTAAAAGAAGTAATTACCAGTGTTGTGCGCGGAGCCATTGCTTTTCAAGACGTAAAAATCATAAGTCCCTTAAACAAATAATTACTGTTTTTGATAGCGATACAAGCAACCTTCTATACAGATATTAGGATATGAGGGCGATAAGGTTAAAACTGTCTTAGCTTCATTAAAATTGGCATTGAAACCCAAGGTATCTTTTTCACCAGCGTTACCAACATAAAGAAAAAGTTCACTTTCGTTTATGTCATAATTTCCAGATTCCGTAGTTATGCTTATTTTGTTATAACTACCATCTGTTTTAAATAGATATCTATATCCATTATTTACTTTTTTCCACTCGGTTTTGCCTCCTGGGCTTATATATGTTTCCGTTAGCAACCACTCACCTACTAAACCTGTTTGGTCTATAGGAGTGTCATCAAAAACGTCGTCTTTTTGACAGGTTAAAAAGAACAGCAAAAATATAGCGATGGAAATTTTCATAAATATATGTTTACCCTATAGATACAAAAACACCTAAATAGTTGCTTAAAAAAAAAGAGCCACTTTAAAGTGGCTCTTAATTATGATTTTAAATAAATTAAACTTTGTTGTAATTCTGGTTTGTCAGTAATATAATTTTCTAACCAGACTTTTAATTCCTCTACCTCTTCAGGTAATAAGGTTTTCAGTGCTTTTTTTAATTCTTTGCAAAATAGCAATGTATCAAAACTTACTTTTTTAAGTACTGTTTTACTATACTCTAGCATTGATATAGCCATAATTTACATTAATTAATTAGTTTGTTGTGGTATAAAGATAAACAGTTTTGGAAATTTAATATTGTATATAAAAAGTTAAAGTAAATATTTCAATGTTAAATTTTTAAAGATTTTTGAGTGATATGTTTTGTACTTTAGAAGCCATGAAATACTTATATTATATACTGCTATTTTCATTGTTTTTAAGCGCATGCCGTAGTAACAAAGCCCTAGTTACAAAGCAGTTGGACCAAAAACTTTCCAGCGTATTTTATAAAAATCAATTTACCGGCGTTTTGGTCGTTGATGCTGATACCAAGGACACCATATACAATTTAGATAGTGATAAGTATTTTATTCCGGCCAGCAATACCAAAATTTTCACCTTGTACGCCGGTCTAAAAATAATTCCTGAAAACATACCAGCCCTTAAATATCTTGAAGCCAATGACTCCTTGTATTTTGAAGGTACCGGTGACCCATCATTCTTACACCCTTATTTAAAAGATTCTATAGCGCTTAATTTTCTAAAAGACAAAACCAATTTGGTGCATATAACCGATAATTTTCAGGATAAAAAATATGGCCCCGGTTGGGCATGGGATGATTATGAATGGTACTATTCCCCAGAAAGAAATGCATTGCCCGTTTATGGTAATGTGGTTATGATTACTAATGACTCAGTTGTACCTTCTTATTTTAGGGATAGCGTCTTACAAATTACCAACGCGGTACATAGAAAAGAGACTGTTAATTTATTTTATTATCCTCCTCAATATCAAGACACCTTAGAAGTACCTTTTATTACCAGTGCCTCTACCACGACCGATTTATTGGAAGAGGTATTGAACGTTACACTGACAGAACAAGCACATATGCCACTGGGGTCAAAAAAAACATTACGTGGTATTAAAGCAGATACGCTCTACACAAGAATGATGCATGAAAGTGATAATTTCATTGCGGAACAATTATTGATTCTTGTGGCTTCTGAATTAAAGGATACTTTAAATAGTTCCATGTCCAGAACTTATATTTTAGAAAACGATTTAACAGATTTAGCCCAACAACCACGCTGGGTAGATGGCTCTGGTCTATCCAGGTATAATCTGTTTACCCCGCAAAATATGGTTCATGTGTTGCATAAACTGTATACGTTAGTTCCCAGAAAAAGGCTTTTCACTATTTTTCCGGCAGGTGGTGTCTCCGGAACGCTTAAAAATAAATTTCAAGGCCAGGGACAACCCTATATTTATGCCAAATCCGGTAGTTTAAGCAACAATTATTGTTTAAGTGGATACCTATTGACCAACTCTGGAAAAACGCTCATTTTTAGCTTTATGAACAATCACTTTAGAAATTCAACTAAAGAAGAACGAAACCAACTTGAGGCAATGCTGCAAACGCTCAGAGATACCTACTAATTATTCAATTTAGTGGATAAATACTCTCCATACTTCTTTTTCAGTACATCTATCTTTGGTGAAATATGGGTTGTACAGAACGGTTTTTTAACATCACTGAAATAATAATTAAGAAACTGAACATCAGAAGATTTAAACCTTCCAAACGGAAGTATTTCCGTGATAATTGGTTCAGCAAAATCCTGTTGTAGTACTAACATAATCTCCCTTAAAAGAAATTGGTCGGTATCTTCAAAATAATATACAGCGGAACGATATTTATCTCGCATAGCATGCTTTTTGGTACTTCTATGCGTATCTAAATGAATGGCTACCAAATCTTTTAATTCAATGACGCCCTTTTCATAATGTACTATTACCGCTTCTGAAAGGTTTTCTAATTTACCTTGTGGCGCTATAAATCCTTGCTCAACTTTGGCTACTCCTTTAAGTGCCATAAAAACAGCTTCAGTACACCAGTGACAACCACCTCCAAACCCTATGGTATTTAGATTATCCATATGTTTTTGTCGGATATTATTGCTTAAACTAACCGATTTAATTTTGCGTATTGTAGTAAGATGATGGTTTTAGCATCTATAATTCCCCCTGTAGAAATCATATCCATAGCTTTTTCAAATGCTAACTCCAATACCTCAATATTTTCGGTTTCATCTGCGGCGCCACCACCTTCACTTACCTTCATACTATCATCATACTCGCCCACGAACAAATATAAAATCTCGGTTACCGAACCAGGCGACATATAGGTTTGCATTACTTTTTTGACATTGTTGATTTTATAGCCCGTTTCCTCTTCGGTTTCCTTGCGCACACAATCCGCAGGGTTATCACCATCCAATAAACCGGCGCAAACCTCTATCATCATACCATCTTCATTTCCATTTACATAGGTAGGCATTCTAAATTGCTTGGTAAGCACTACCGTACCCTTATCCGCATTATATAAGAGTATTGCCGCCCCGTTGCCTCTGTCATACGCCTCACGGTTTTGCGTTTCCCAAGTACCATCTGGTTTTTGGTATTCAAACGTGTATTTATTAAGGGTATACCAGTTATCCGATAGTATTTCCTTTTCTATATTTCGTATATTTTTATTCTTCAAACTGTAAATTTTTTATTTGTGATTATAAATATACTTTAGAAACTTGTATCCAATAAAAAACCATCATAAATGAATACCCTTTATGATGGTTTTTAATAATGATTAGGCTAAATAATTGATGCTACAATCTATTGCAATAGCCTTACAAACTCCACTTATTACCTACCTCGGAAACTGGTTTACAAGGTTCATATTTACCTGGAATAGGATCATAACTCAATACATTTTTACCAATTTCTTCAGAGGTCATATAGGCCCAAATGGCCATAGACTTCATTGACCTATAAAAACCGATTGGCTCATGTGGCCCAACACCGGCTCCCCATACGCCTTTACCAAATTTTCCTGAATTTTTTTCGGCCTCGTTTAGCATGGCGGTTTTATCGGCATCGCTTAAATTATAGAATACATCTCCGTATTTGGATTTGCTTTTTTCATTAAACGCTGCGATATCTGCACGCATTTTCTCCTGACCGGATTTATCATATGATTTGGCAACGACCCTATCAATAAAAATATCGGATTTTACATCCAAAGCCCCTGGTGTATCCGTTCTTGGCAAGATCATATCTACCAATGAAGCAATGGTCTTGGCCTCTATATCTGTAAAAAATAGAGGTTCCCAGCTTAATCTATCTTCAGATTTGCAAGATTCTAGCAATGAAAGCATGGATGGCATTAAAATAGTTGCCCCTGCAAAAAGACCTGTTTTTTGTAACGCTTTTCTTCTGTCCATGTCTTAAATATTTAATTTTTTTAATTCGGATACCGCATGATCTGCCGCCCTTGCCGTTAAAGCCATATAGGTCAATGACGGGTTTACGCAAGATGATGAAGTCATACAGGCACCATCTGTTACAAATACATTTTTAGCGCCGTGAACTTGATTAAACTCATTCAAAACCGATGTTTTAGGGTCACGGCCCATGCGTGCCGTACCCATTTCATGAACACCATACCCAGGTGGATGCTCATTATCAAAGCCCCACACATCCTTAACGCCTGCTTTTGTCAACATTTCTACGGCATCTTCCTGTATTTGCTTGTTCAAGGCTTTTTCATTTTCCTTAAACTCCGCATCTATGGTCAAGGTTGGTTGCCCCCATTTATCCAGTACATCCGTATTCAATGAAATTTTATTTTCATGATATGGAAGACATTCCGCAAAACCGGTAATGAACATTTCCCACGGACCAGGTTTTAAAATACTGTCCTTATAATCGGCTCCAAATGCTTCTATATTTGCGGCATTACCTCCTCTATATGCTCCACCTTGATACCCAAAGCCACGCAAGAATTTATCAGATTTGCTCTTCTCGTCTATATTTACATATCTTGGAATATAAATTCCGTTAGGTCTTCTTCCTTTATAATATTTATCATCAAAACCTTCTACCCTACCAATTGCTCCCACTCTATAGGTATGATCCATAAGGTTATGTCCTAATTCTCCACTATCGTTTCCTAATCCATTTTCAAATCTGTTGGATGTAGAGTTCATTAAGATTTGTGTGGTACTTAATGTAGAGGCATTGACAAAGACTATTTTTGCTGAATATTCTATAGCCTCATTGGTCTCGGAATCAATGATTCTAACTCCCGTAACTTTTCCTTTCTTGTCATCATATATTAACGACTGCACTATGGAGAAAGGACGTATAGTAAGATTTCCGGTAGCATTAGCGGGTGGTAATGTAACCGCATTACTACTAAAATAAGCTCCATAAGGACAACCACGACTACATCTATTTCTATTTTGACATTGTCCTCTACCATTATGTGGTTGTGTAAGGTGTGCTACCCTACCAATAATCATGTTTCTACCTTCAAACTGCTCCTCTATTCTACTTTTTACATGTTTCTCCACACAGTTTAATTCCATAGGAGGTAAAAAGTGACTGTCCGGCAATTGTGGTAAGCCCAAAGCCTCTCCACTAATACCCGCAAACTTTTCTACATAGGTATACCATGGTTCTATATCCTTATAACGAATTGGCCAGTCTACTCCATGACCATCCTTTGCATTGGCCTCAAAATCCAAATCGCTCCAACGGTAAGTCTGCTTACCCCATAACAAGGATTTACCACCCATTTGATGTCCACGCAACCATAAGAAAGGTTTTTCTTCAGTGTATGGGTTTGCTGCATCATCTGCCCAAAAATGTTCAGTATCCGTACCGATCCAACCAGATCGTATGGCCTTATAATGCTTCTCTTTCTGTTCTGGTGTCAACCCGCCTCTTAATTCGGTATCCCAAGGATCCAAATTCATGGTGGGGTAATCTACAACATGCTCAACAATACGGCCACGCTCTAACACCAAAGTTTTCAATCCTTTTTCACACAGTTCCTTAGCTGCCCAACCGCCACTAATTCCAGACCCTATGACTATTGCATCATAGGTAACATCCTTCTTAGCATCAATATTAAAATTTGCCATTATATGATTTAAGTTTATTTCAACATCCAATTTAGTTGATTTTAAGCACCTGTCAAACTTTGTAGGTTAACATGTCACTTAAAACCCTCTTAATTGCTTAACGTAATTCTACTTATCCGTATTGTAATTTTACGGCTATTACAATTTAATTGTTCAATTCTAAATTTTGGCAAACTCCTTCGAAAACCTTTTCGCAGAATTAATGGTAACTAAGAGGTCATTTTATAACATTGATAGCCTCTAGTTGGTTATCGGGCAAATTCTATTGGCCATAACAAGTCTTTTTTTCTATCTTTTACTTATAAACCAAAAACCAACATCCATTTTGAAAGCCAACTATATTTACATTCTTTTATTTACTTTGTTTTTCTCTTCATGCAAAGAGAGTGCCAAACAGCCACAGGAAAATAAGTTACCTAGAATTGCCATTGCAGGGTTGGGTATTGAGAGTAGTACTTTTTCACCGGCCCTTTCTACGGAAGAAGCTTTTCACGCCAAAGTAGGCGATTCTGTCTTTACGAGATATCCATTTTTACAACCAGATTCCATAAATAGAAATAGAGCGGAATGGGTGCCGACACTGGTAGGTAAATCTTTACCTGGTGGAACGGTTACACGCGAAGCCTATGAATCATTGGTCACTAAAAGTTTAAAAATGTTGGAGGAGAACAAACCGTATGACGGACTCTTTTTTGATATACATGGCGCAATGAGCGTTGTTGGTTTGGATGATCCCGAGGGAGATTTAATTGCACGCATACGTGAAGTGATCGGTAACGATGTCCTGATTTCAACGTCTATGGATTTACATGGAAATGTCTCCGAAAGATTGGCAAAACATTCAGATTTAATTACCTGTTACCGTATGGCGCCACATGAAGATGCTATTGAATCCAAAAAAAGAGCGGTAACCAATCTTATTGACAGGTTGGAAAACGGAAAAGGGAAACCTGCCTATAAAGCATGGGTGCCAGTACCTATTCTATTACCTGGTGAAAAAACGAGTACACGTATAGAACCTGGTAAAAGTTTATATGCCAAAATACCCCATATTACCCAACAAGACGGAATTATTGATGCTGCCATTTGGATCGGTTATGCGTGGGCAGATGAACCACGCAACCATGCCGTAGTAATGGTTACCGGTGATGATAAGGAGAAAGTTGCGCAAGGTGCCGAGATGTTGGCTAAAAGTTTTTGGGACGTAAGAAAGCAATTTGAATTTGTAGCCCCAACCACCACCTTGGACGAGAGTTTGAAATTGGCATTGGCCAGTGACAAAAAACCTTATATGATCAGCGATATGGGCGACAACCCCACAGCTGGGGGTGCTGGTGATGTTACTTGGACCTTGAAGGAATTGTTGGCTAGACCAGAATTTACGTCTACAAATGGCAAATCTCTTATTTATGCCTCTATACCGGGACCGGAATTTGTTGAAAAAGCTCTGGAAATAGGCATTGGCGGAAAAATTAAAGCGGAAGCGGGTGCGGCTGTAGATAACCGTTTTGCCGGACCACTGACTTTGGAAGGCACCATAACCGCCATTAAAAAAGGGGATGTCAACGCAGAAGTAGAAGTTGTGGTTAAAGTGGGCAATATTGATGTCATAGTCACCAAAAAACGGAAACCTTACCACCATCTAAGCGATTTTACCAACTTAGGATTACAACCTAAGGAAACCGATATTGTAGTGGTTAAAATTGGATATCTAGTTCCTGAATTATATGATATGCGTGGCGATTGGACTATGGCATTGACACCAGGCGGTGTGGACCAAGATTTACAAAGATTGGGATATAAACGTATTAAAAGACCTATGTTTCCTTTAGATGCCGACATGGAAAACCCTGACCTGTCCGCCCGATGGATACCGGCTTCAAACGCTGAATAATTACACGGTAATTGCCTTGTTTAAATACCGCCTAAAAGGAAGCATTTCCATATAAACGTCAATTAAACGATTATCGAAATGGTCATGAAAAGTTTCCGCTGTAGCAAAGGTAAGCTCTACGGCAAACGTTTTATGTTTAAGCAATTCTATATGCTTGTGGTCCGCTGCAAATCCTTTTGGGCTATTGGTCAATTTTACATCATCATACAAACCACCAAACAATGATTTAAAAGATTTTTTGTTTAGAATTTTTTGAAGTTCATCCCCATCATAATCAATGGCATCACGCACACTCCGTAACACTTTTGATTCTGGCCTCCAAAGTCCACCAGCAAAAATGCATCGGTCAATTCCTAGCTCAAAATAGAAATCAGCTGTTTTGGGTTTTTTATCAAAACCGGCCCCAAAATGGTCCTTGTAAACCGGTTTATTGGGATGAAACATTAAATTATTATTGATTCTATTTATTCCTTTTTTCCCGGGAGTATCAAAGTATTCACTGTCAAGGACAGAAAGTCTATTATTCATACCATCTAACCAATCAATAAATTCATCCCGCACGTCTTTGTACCACTTACGGTTTTCATCCATCCAATCCTTATGATTATTTTTTTGAAGTTCTTTAAGGAACGTAATTTGATTGTTGAAATTCATTTATTGGTTGTTGGTTGTTGGTTGTTGGTTGTTGGAATGAACCAAAGTCAAATTCAAAAGTAAAGTTCAAGTGCAACTACAAGCGCAAAATTTTATCCTACTTCATACTTTATACTTCCTACTTAATACTTCCTACTTAATACTTTGTACTTAATACTTTGTACTTAATACTTAAACACTAAAACCTATTATCTCCACCCACAATATCTCCTAACGTACCTAAAATACTTCCTTCTCCTTTATCTTTTCCTCCTCTGGGTATAGAAGCTAATACTCTCCCAGCCAAGCGACTAAAAGGTAATGACTGAATATAGACCGTTCCAGGTCCGCGTAACGTAGCAAAAAATAAACCTTCGCCACCAAAAACGGTATTTCTTATACCTCCAACAAACTCAATGTCATAGTCCACATCTTTGGTGAAACCCACAATACAACCGGTATCCACTTTTAATACTTCACCAGGACCCAATGTCTTTTTAGCTAACGTTCCACCCGCGTGTATAAAAGACATGCCATCACCCTCTAATTTTTGCATAATAAAACCTTCGCCACCAAAAAGTCCGCGCCCCAGTCTTTTTGAAAACTCAATACCTACGGATACCCCTTTGGCAGCGCATAAAAATGCATCTTTCTGGCAGATAAAGCGCCCGCCCATTTCAGATAAGTCAATGGGCAATATTTTTCCCGGGTAGGGCGATGCAAAGCTTACTTGTTTCTTGCCTTGGCCAATATTCAAGAAAGCGGTCATGAAAAGACTCTCACCGGTAAGCATACGTTTTCCTGCGGAAAATATTTTTCCTAAAACACTATTATCTTGGTTACTACCATCGCCAAAAATGGTGTTCATTTTAATATCGGTATCCATCATCATAAAGCTACCGGCTTCGGCAACAACAGCCTCTTGCGGGTCTAGCTCTATTTCGACATATTGCATTTCTTCTCCAAAAATCTCGTAATCTATTTCGTGTGCGTTCATTTTTAAAATTTTATTGATTGATGCTTATTAGTTGTCAGCTGCTAGCTTTTTGTTACAAGCAACGAGTAATTTTTTTAAATGGAAGAGAATAAATAAACCGGGTAAAAAAAATTACCTATTTCTAGATACCTTAAAATTTAGGTCAATATAGATGAACAAGAAGAGCTCAAAATACATCTTTATTTCCAGAGTTTATTTGAACCTACATCCAATTATGAATTATTTTACCTCCAATAATTCTATATCGAAAATTAGAACGGCTCCGCCAGGTATTCCAGACCTTCCTGCATTTCCGTAGGCCAAACGTGAGGGAATCAACAACATACCGCTACCACCTTCATTGAAATAGGTAATACCTTCTGTCCATCCTGCAATGACCTGACTAAGATTAAACGTAATGCCTTCAGCATTCTGGTCAAAAACTGACCCATTTGTAAAATATCCCTTGTAGGCTACGGTAACATCTGAACTTGCCGTTGGTGTTGCTCCCGTTCCTTGATTCTCTATTACATAATAAAGACCAGATGCACTTTTTTGGGCGTCCAGATTATTATCCGCTATAAACTCCAATATTTCGTTTTCATTATCCTCGGTAAAATCCTTAGACGTATCATCTGATCCACAATTGGTAAAAACAAGTATAATAAGGGGAAGTAAAAATTTTTTCATTAATTATAAAGTATAAGATTCGTATTAAAATATGTAATTGTTAACTAAATGTACGTTGTTTACGTATTTAAATTATTGCTTTAAGCGTACGGTCCATTCAAAATCGAACGTACTCACCACTACCCCATCTTCATTGACACCAATAGATTTCATCCAAATGGTTTGCCCTTCTCCTGTAGCAATGGTTCTTTCTAAGGCTCCTTTAATTAAATGACCATCTGTACAGGTAAATGTAATTTTACCTGTTGCCTTTTTGGAAAAATTGGCCTTATTATTGGCCACCAGCATGGAAATTTTCTTTCCGGTTGCCTCTATTTGGTCTATCATCATAGCACCCGTGGACAATTCTGCCGCCATACCTTGTACGGCCCAAAACATGGAATTGAACGGGTTTTGATTAATCCACCTATGCTTTACGGTGACAATTGCACGTTCTTTATCTATTTCCCTTAAACGCACTCCGCACCACCACGCAGCTGGTAGCTTTAAAAAGGCGAACATGTTGAATTTACTAGCGGTTACAGCCATATATTTTTATTATTTGGATAAAAGTAGCTATAATTTACAGTATTCTAAAATGTTAAATTAATGTTAAATATTAGTACTATGTGTAACATAGTACCTTTTTTTAGACATATATTTGCATAGGAAGTTAATAGGTTATCAACGTAATTGGCTTTAACCTAGTATCTAAAACATCAATCATCAATACCTGAACAATCATGACAGAAACATTAACCAAACACGAAAGAAACCTCTCTGCAATTATTCATGCGAGTACGTTTTCCAAGTATTTTATTCCTTTTGGAAATTTTATAATTCCCCTTGTACTTTGGACAGCGAACAAAAAAGAATATGAATTTGTAGACTATAATGGTAAGCAAGCCCTAAATTTTCAAATTAGCATACTGCTCTACTCCATTCTAATTGGTATGATCAGTATTCCATTTTTTATAGGTGGACTGATACCCAACATCTTTGATTTTGACCATTTTGGATTTTCAACTTTTAGCCATCTCAACTCGGTGAATTTTCATTTTGATAGCGATCATTTTTTTGGACCATGGATGATTCCGGCCGGGGTTTTGGTATTTGCACAATCTGCATTATTTATAATTAACATCATATACACCATACTCGCTACCATACGTACCAATGAGGGGCAATATTTTTCATATCCGCTAACCATAAAATTTATCAAATAAATACAGTAATCATTTTAGAAAAGGTATTCATCACACCTTAAAGAGTTTATCAATCAATCAAAAAAAATCAATCAGGATGTTTATTCATCAATCAAAAAACGAACAGTTAATCTATGCAGACAACAAGGACCATGGAGCAACCCCCTACAAGCGGGGGACTGCATAAAAAGCAAAAAGACATTATGAACGTAGAAAACACAAAAGCACAAATGCGAAAAGGGGTTCTGGAATACTGTATCCTGTCCATCTTAAACGGACAAGATAAGTATGCTTCTGAAATCCTGGGAACGCTAAAAGATGCCAAAATGCTGGTGGTAGAAGGAACAATTTATCCACTACTTACACGGCTTAAAAATGCCGGACTCTTGAATTACAGATGGGAAGAATCCACATCTGGACCCCCAAGAAAATACTATACCTTAACCGAGACAGGAAAACTCTTCTTAAAGGAATTGGATACCACTTGGGACGAATTGAGAAAAGCCACCAACCTGGTAACCAACACTAAAAACAGCTAACAATGAACAAGACAGTAAATATAAATCTAGCAAACATGCTCTTCCATATAGATGAAGAGGCATACAACAAAATGCGAAGGTATTTGGAATCCGTAAAACGTTCCTTTGCCAACACACCGGGCAGTGACGAGATCATTGCCGATATAGAAGCACGTATAGCAGAACTTTTCCACGAAAAATTGGAAAACGAAAGGCAAGTCATTACCACCAAAGAAGTGGACGAGGTCATAGCCATTATGGGCCAACCCGAGGATTACATGGTAGACGAAGAAATTTTTGAAGATGAGCCTAGGGCAACATCCGCAAGAAAACAAAGCAGGGTTAAAAAACTGTTTAGGGATACCGATAAAAAATATGTAGCCGGTGTTTCCTCTGGTCTAGCACATTACTTTGGTATTGATCCCCTTTGGATACGTTTAATATGGATATTCCTTACCATTTTTACATGGGGCGGATTCATATTCATCTATGGTCTGTTATGGATTCTTATTCCAGAAGCTAAAACCACTTCCCAGAAATTGGACATGAGCGGTGAAGCCGTTAATATCAGCAATATTGAGCGTAAGGTAAAAGAGGGTTTTGATGACGTAGCGGATCGTGTAAAAAGTGTCGATTACGAAAAAGTAGGCGACACCGTCAAAAAAGGAGGTAAAACAGTTTTTGACACCTTTGGTGATATTGTCATGTTTCTTTTTAAGATTTTTGGCAAGTTTATTGGCATTCTATTGGTCATTATTGGTGCCGCAACCTTAATAGGTTTATTTGTAGGTATGTTTACCGTTGGTATTTTGGATATTATTCATGTGCCGGGCATTGACTTTTACAATGTGGTAAATTCCACGAACATGCCAATCTGGGTGGTATCATTATTGGCATTCTTTGCCATAGGTATTCCGTTTTTCTTCTTAATGTACTTAGGATTAAAAATACTGGTAAACAATTTAAAGTCTATTGGTACGGTGGCCAAATTTTCCTTACTGGGCCTTTGGTTAATTTCAATTATTCTATTGATCATATTTGGTATAAGGGAAGCTGCCTCACATGCCTATACAGGAAGCACCTCTGTAGAAGATGAAATAACGAACGTAATTCCTACGGATACGTTGAACATTAGACTAGTGTCTACGGATGAATACGATTATGAAAAAGATATGCATATGGGAGATACCTTTATATCCTATGATGAAGCCGGAAATAAAATTTTGGTTTCAGATGATGTAAGATTCAGGATTCGTAAGTCCAAAGACTCCCTGGTACGGGTTCAGGTCAGGAAAGAGGCAGATGGTCCTTCCAATAGAGAAGCAAAAGATATTGCAGGCCAAATTGTATATGACTATGAGGTAAGCGGCAATACGATCTCATTTAACGATTATTTGACCACACAGGGACCTAAATTTAAAGATCAAGAAGTTCGTGTAAACATATTCTTGCCCGTGGGTACTATTTTAACATACGAGCAAACCAATTCTAGAAATTGGATCACTACGGTAAATACCGATAGAGATACAGATGGTTTAGAAGGCTACCTTTGGAAAATGGCCAATAATGGGGAATTAGAATGTTTGGACTGCCCAGAGTATATTGAAATGAACGATGAAGACCATAATGGTTCCAACCGTATTAAAATCAATGAGAACGGTATTGATATAAATATCAATGACAACGGGGAAAAAGGTAAGATCATTATTAACGAAAACGGCATTGACATTGATGTCAACGATAATGGCGAATCTTTTAAAATGAAATTAGATGAGAACGGCGTAAAAATTGATGCTAATGATAGCATTAACTAATTACAGTTCAATCCACTAATTCAACAATTCAGTATAAAATAAATGTAGAAGAATTAAAAAACAATCATTTTTACATCATCAAATAACAATCATAAAACGAACAATCATGACAACATTAGTAAGAATAACAGTAGCTCTTGTCTTGGCCCTTTTACTTTCATCTTGCGGCTTTGATATCAACTTTGGAGATTTTGGTTCTGGGGAAACAGGTAACGGCGTAGTCGTTGAGGAAACCCGTGAAATTACAGAAGACTTTACAGAAGTTTCAGCATCCGAAGGTTTAGATGTATATGTTACCCAAGGCAGTGAATTTGATATTTCTGTGGAGGCCGATGAAAACATTGTGGATTTAATTGGTACCGATATTAAAAATGGAAAATTAAGGATTCATGCCATAGAAAACATTGGTAGAGCCACCAAAAAAGTATATGTCACCTTACCAAAGGTTAGTGGATTATATGCATCCAGTGGCTCTCATTTAACCGCAGAGAACATGATCCAATCAGAAAAATTGATGGTCGATGCCAGTAGTGGTGCCATTTTAGATGCCAATGTTACGGTTACGGATATGGAGGTCGATGCAAGTAGCGGCGCCAATATTTCATTGTCAGGTACGGCCAATGAGGTCTATGTTGATGGTAGTAGCGGCGCTAATATTAAAGCGGGCGACCTTATGACCGTAGTATGTAATGCAGATGCCAGCAGCGGAGCAAATGTAAGTATTCATGTAAAGAACAACTTAACGGCAGAGGCCTCCAGTGGCGGCAATATTTCCTATAAAGGCGAACCCTCTGTGCAGAAAAACAAATCTGTTTCGGGTAGTGTACACAAGTATTGAATTCCATAACAATCATATTGAAAACCCGCTGAATGTTCAGCGGGTTTTCATTTTTTGGTAACTTCCTAATCTGTATATTAGTGCAATGCAAGTACACATAAAAAAATATACCCTGCCCCTAAAACACACATTCAGTATTTCAAGGGAATCTCATGATGTTCAAGATACGCTAATTGCTTCTCTATCCTTGGACGGTAAAACCGGATTTGGTGAAGCTACCTCCAATCCATATTACAAGATTACGGTTGATAGTATGGAGAAAGAAATAATGGCGATAGAAGCTGAGATATCTGCATTCAATTTTACCACCCCAGAAGAGTTCCATCAATTTTTAACGACCAAGGGTTTATCTAATTTTGCTATCTGTGCACTAGATTTAGCCGCCCATGACCTATATGGTAAATTATTGAAAAAACCATTGCATACCATTTGGGGTACGGATATCACCCGTTATCCCATAACCAATTATACCATAGGCCTTGCCAGTATTGATATTATGAGGTCCAAAATGCAGGAAATGCCTTGGCCCATTTACAAAATAAAACTGGGCACCCAAGACGATGTTGCCATTGTAAAGGAACTAAGAAAGCATACCGATGCCATTTTTAGGATTGATGCCAACTGCGCATGGACGGCCCAAGAAACAATTTTCAATGCCCCATTACTTAAAGAATTGGGAGTAGAATTTTTAGAACAACCCTTAAAAGCAGATGATTGGGCAGGTATGGAAGAAGTTATGCACCATAGTGTTTTACCGGTTATAGCAGATGAAAGCTGTATTGTGGAAGGCGATGTTGAAAAATGTGCGCTTCATTATACGGGTATCAATATTAAACTGACCAAGTGTGGCGGACTAACACCAGCTCTAAGAATGATAAAAAAAGCAAAACAATTGGGGCTTAAGGTTATGGTTGGCTGTATGACGGAATCTACCGTTGGTATTTCTGCCATTGCCCAACTATTGCCACAACTGGATTATGTAGATATGGACGGGGCACTATTGCTCAAAAAAGATATAGCTACGGGCGTTTCTATTGCACCGGGCGGTAAGGTTATTTTCCCTGAAATGGGTGGTAGCGGTATTCAGCTTCTTTAACATGCATATAATAAATGAATTTCCAGGCAGGGAAGTAAAAATAGCAGGCAAAAACTATCTTTATTTTGGTGGCACCTCCTATTTGGGCTTACAGACAGATAAAGCTTTTCAATCGCTCTACTACAAAAATATGAAGCGGTATGGTACGGGCTATGGCGCATCGCGTAAATCCAATATTCAACTGTCCATCTACAAGGAAATGGAAGAATATCTGGCCCAATTGGTTGGCTCAGAGAGATGTTTGACCATGTCCTCTGGCTACCTTGCCGGTCAATTATTACATCAGTATCTAATTCAAGGTAATCTTGATTTATATTACGCACCCGGTACCCATTCCGCCTTATCCAATGTATTGGCAAAAAAGCATGTAAGCAAATTAGCCTTAACCAAAGATTTAATGCAACATCCGGAACAAGACAAGGTACTAATGATGGATAGCATTGATTTCAAAGGTGAGAATTACCCGGATTACCAATGGCTTACCGCACTACCCTTGCACAAGATGACCTTAGTGATCGATGATTCCCATGGAATAGGCATTACCGGTATTAATGGTGGTGGTAGTTATAAGTTCTTAGATTCCTTACGCCCTAAAAATCTATTGGTAACCTGTTCCTTGGGCAAAGGATATGGAATTGGAGCTGGTGCTATTTTTGGTACCAGAGCCATGATTGATAGTCTTATGGATACAGAAATGTTTGGAGGTTCAAGTCCTGCCGCTCCCGCTGCACTGGCTACCCTTAGGGATGCGGAATCCATTATCGATGAAAAACGAAATCTCCTTAAAAGAAATTTAACCCTATTTCTTAAAAACCTAAAACACCCATCACAATTTTCATCTTCTAAAGGTCATCCTACATTTAGCTTTCAAAATGAAAAACTGGCCTTAACATTAGAACAAGAAGGAATTATTGTAACCAATTTTAGATATCCTACCGCTAACAATGACTTAATGAGCCGCATTGTAATTAGCGCTCTACATACTACAGATGACATTCTTACCCTTTGCAACTCATTAAACCAACTACAATCTTATTGATTTATCATATCCATAAACAAAGCGGCATACATTTAATAAATTCATAATATATGTATATAAATTATGTTAATTTATAAATATTTGTTGTATCTTTTTAGTACTCATTCAATACAAATATTAACTTAAAACCTTACCATTATGAAAAAGATTATAGGATTGATTTCATTACTGCTCATTTTGGTTTCCGCTGCATCTACCAACACAATTAACAAAAGTTACATGCATACCATTGAGGGTACTTGGGAACTGGAAAGTTTTTATAATTATGATGGCCAAGAGGTCATTGATACCATACCTACTTCAGAAGGTTACCGGCAGGTTAAAATGTATTATAACGGAAAAATTATGTGGAGCCGTTATGTACCTGTGGATAAAGTAGGAAGATTTGGTTATGGTACATACCATATCACCGAAAACCGTTTAATAGAAACTTTGGAATATGGTGATAACGAAATGATACAGGCCATGGATACCATGCGAATCTTTACTTTTGAATTGTTGCTAAGTGACAATAAATTCAGTCAAATTAGCTTAGATGAAGAAGGAAACCGCACCTTCTCTGAAAATTACAAAAGGATTGATTAAATATATCTTATCCATGAAAAAAGCGCCACTTCTAACGAGGTGGCGCTTTTTTTTAAGAAATATATACTATGTTAAATTTTATATTGACCTGCAACGGTTTCTTCAACAGAGCCTATTTCTGCTAAATAGCGCTCTGCATCCAAGGCCGCCATACAACCGGAACCTGCAGCGGTAACCGCTTGTCTGTATTCTTTATCCTGAGCATCGCCACTAGCAAAAACACCTGGCAAATTGGTTTTTGTAGACTTCCCTTTTGTAATTAGGTAGCCTGTCTCATCCATATCCAATTGTCCCTTGAAAATATCCGTATTTGGTTTATGGCCAATAGCAATAAACAATCCGGTAATGGATATTTCTTCTTTTTCCCCCGTTTTGTTGTTCACCATACGCAAGCCTTCCACAACCTGATCGCCTAAAACCTCATCAACTTCCGTATTATAACGAACTTCAATGTTTTTTAAACTATTTACCCTATGTTGCATAGCTTTTGAAGCCCTCATTTCATCCCTACGTACCAACATAGTTACCTTGTTACAGATATTGGCAAGGTAAGAAGCTTCTTCCGCAGCAGTATCCCCTGCTCCTACTATGGCTACATCCTGACCTTTATAGAAAAAACCATCACAAACGGCACAGGCAGAAACTCCACCTCCGCGTAAGCGTTGTTCACTTGGAATATTTAAATATTTTGCAGATGCACCTGTAGATATAATTACTGTTTCGGCTTCAATTTCCTTATCATTATCCGCCACTACTTTATGTATACCGCCCGGAACTTTTGAAAACTCTACAGAAGTGATCATTCCTATTCTTACTTCCGTTCCAAAACGCTCTGCTTGCTGCTGTAATTGCACCATCATCGTAGGCCCATCAATGCCTTCGGGGTAACCTGGAAAATTATCTACCTCCGTTGTGGTGGTTAGTTGACCACCAGGCTCCATACCAGTATACATTACAGGTTTTAAATCTGCACGGGCAGCATAAATGGCCGCGGTGTATCCAGCTGGACCGGATCCTATGATCAATGTTTTAACACGTTCTATTTTATCAGACATAATTTGAAGTTGTTCAGTTCTTGTTCTACTACAAAAGTAGGTTTTTGAGCAAAAAACTTACAATTAAGTTATCAAAAGTTTTAATCTGTACATAAGTACAATATATACTATTTATAAGGGTAGTAATTGTAGATACAAATTTATAACGAAGTCTTAATTTTTTGTAAATTTATGAACCCCATTACCATTTCTCCCGTACATACTTAAGAGAACCACTAAGAATTACTATATGAGAACATTACAATGTGCCATAGTAGAAGACTCCCATGTACATAGGGTTTTACTGGAAAGATTAGTTGATAAAAATGTACAGTTGAAATTGGTTAAATCATTTGCCAATAGTACAGAGGCGCTTAAAGAAATTAATGACTCTAAGGTAGATTTAATTTTTTTGGATATTGAAATGCCCATCATGAACGGATTTCAATTTTTATCACAATTACAAATACTGGCACAAGTAATCATTATTAGCCAGAACCCCAAATATGCCTTAGAGGCTTTTGAATTTAATGTGACGGATTTCCTCTTAAAGCCCTATACCAAGGATAGGTTTGATATGGCCATTTCAAAAGCGATGGAAAAACATAAAAAATCATTGCTCTCCAAGACAGATAGTAAATTAGTGGTAAAACATAATTTAAAACAGGTAGAACTCAATAAGGACTCCATTCATTGGGTGGAAGCGCTTGGTGATTACGTTAAAGTAATTACACCAGAAAAAAACTATATTGTATTGTCTACCATGAGTGCTTTTCACGAACGTTTAAAGGATGATAAATTTGTACGCATTCACAAATCCTATATCATAAACTTAAACATGGTTGAACGCTATAACCACGAGTTTATAGAGATAAAGGATAAAAAAATACCTATAAGCCGGACTAAAAATCTTGAACTGGACCGTCTCTTAAACTGCGTGGACTAATTAAGACACCTTATTTAAGCATACTAGGGGTTGCTACCGTTCTAAAACCAGTATGTTCCAAAGCAGAATCCATACTTGACCCCATGCGTGCAGATACCCTATAACTAGCGCAATAGGAAGCACTACATAAAAAGGAGCCTCCTTTAATCACTTTTTCTTGAGCCAGCGGATTGTTTGGGGTATATGGATTTGTTGCCCCTGTAGGATTGATCAATGTTTTGTTGGCCGACTTGGTATCTTTATAATAGGTAGCATTGTACCAATCACTTGTCCATTCCCACACATTTCCTGCCATGTCATATAGACCATATGCATTTGGTGGATAGGATTTTACGGGGGCCCGTAATTCATAACCGTCTGCCTTGGTGTTTTTTACGGGAAATTCGCCTTCCCAAGAATTAGCATTATCACTTAATATCTCAATATTATTTCCCCAAGTATAAATGGAATTAAATGTACCTGCCCTTGAGGCCAACTCCCATTCTGCTTCGGTAGGTAATCGCCTATTTGCCCATTCACAATATGCCAAGGCATCTTCATAAGCTACCTGAACAACAGGGTAGTTTTCTTTTCCTTTTATAGAACTCTTTGGCCCGTTAGGATGCTTCCAATTAGCACCTATCGTCCAATTCCACCATTGGGAAAAATCATAGAGATTAGCTACGGTAGATTTTGTTTTCTTAAAGGTTAACGAACCTGGTTGCAAAATAGAATCATGTGGTTTTTCCGTTCCCGCAGGCACTTGTTTTTTCAACTCCTCCCAGTCAATTCCTCTTTCTGCAACGGTAACATAACCGGTAGCTTCTACAAATTCTGAAAATTGGGCATTGGTAACTTCCGTGGCATCCATAAAAAAGCCATCTACCATAACATCAATTGCCGGCTTTTCATGATTCATTGCCATGGAGTCATTTTTAACCGCTCCTTGCTTAAAGGCCGACCCAGGAACCCAAACCATACCTTTTGGTGTGGCAATACCCTCTGGTTTTTCTTTTAAAATGGTATGCACAACTTTTTGCTCTGCTACTTCATTTTTCTCTGTAACTTTATTCTGAACATTGGTCTTGTTATTTTCAGATTTACAATTAACCATTATAATGACCAGAAGCCCCAATCCTAACCTATGTGCGTTTTTAATCATGTATTAAATAGCCTTGTTTTAAGTATTTTCAGATTATACAATTATCGGATTGGACTGATCATATAAGAAAAAGAAAGGTTCTTTGGTTTTATCTGATATTCTTCATGGGGTAATAGACCCCAACTATTATCGCCACCAACACCCATTTGACTATGGTCTATATTGATATTGATTAAATTCCTTACCGGAATATCATACGTGTGCTGCTGTCTTTTTTCATCACCCTCATCAAAATCTGAATTTAATTGATGATGCGCACTAAAACCAAATTGTTGTGGTGCACTTATAGCTATGCCTTTACCTTCATCATTGGCAAAAGTTAAGGTTCTGATATCTGTTCTATATCCATTTTCCTGTGGGCGGATGTATTCATAATACAAATCTGAAACCTTAGCTTCATATACTCCTACCAATGCAGAGGTGTTACGATCTTGATAATTTTCATGCTTACCACGACCATACCAGGTTACGTTGTCATAACTTTTATCAATTATCAAATTATTTCCAAATCTTGGTAGAATAGGCAAATTATTATCAATACCATTTAATTGGGTGCTTACCAATATTTCTCCTTTTTCATTGATTTTATAAGTTACATTAGCCTGCCCATCTACGGACGGTAGTTCATAATTTGCTGAAATTTTAAAGTCTTTGCGAATCTTAAAAGGATTTTTGGTCAGTTTTACGGCGTCAATTATTTTTTTACCTTCATTGGAATTCACCTCTAAACTGACTAAACTTTGAGTTTCCGTAGCTTCTTTCCAAACTTTTAATCGCTTGGGCATATTATACCCATAATCATTATCCGTAGGGGCTCTCCAGAAATTTACACTAGGTCCTTTTTGCAAAAGATTACCTTGACCATAATCTAAGTGCACTAAATATCCGTTGGCGCTATTAAAACCAATTTCAAAACCATTTCCTTTAACCGTAATAACATCGTTAGCTTTGGTAACTTCCAGTCCGTCTATATCCTCTTCAAAAACCGGTGCTGTATATTCCGTAAGTTGAAATTGCTCATACGCCAATAAAAAGTGTTCCGGAATCAACGCATCTGCCTTTTTAGTGGTCATATATATATTTAAAAAATATTCTGCATCTTCATTCTTAAGTCCTGGCAATGCTATTTGTATTTCTTTAGTTGCATAAGGAGCTACATCCACATCCGCAATTTTTCCACTAGCAACCTGTACACCATTCTCTAACAATCTCCAAGAAAAATTATATGCGGACAAGTTGGTGAAATCATAATGATTCTTCAATGAAATTAAACCAGATCTAGGATTTTCAGAATTGAACTTTACATATTGATATACCTTTTTTACCTCATACAAGGAAGGATGTGCAGACCGATCCGGATCTACCAAGCCATTTAAACAAAAGTTATTATCGTTCTGTATTTCCGCGCCCCCTAAATCGCCCCCAAAGGCATAGAATTCTTCTCCGTTATCATTAACAGCTTTCAATCCTTGGTCTACCCAATCCCAAATAAATCCACCTTGGAGAACATCATATTTCTCTATTACATCCCAATAATCTTGAAGATTACCTACACTGTTACCCATGGCATGTGCATATTCACATTGAATAAAAGGTCTTTTAGGATTATTCTCCGCATATTCTATTGTGGTTTCAATAGTAGCGTACATGGGCGCTTGAATATCTGAATTTGCATAATGTGTTGCCCCTTCATATTGCACCGGTCTTGTACTATCCTGTGACTTCAACCAGGCGTACGTAGCTTCAAGGTTTTGACCGTTACCGGCTTCATTGCCTAATGACCAAGTTACGATAGAGGTATAATTCTTATCTCTCTCATACATTCGTATGGTTCTATCCAAATGCATTGCCTTCCATTCTGGACGGTAACTTGGGTGAATTTTCTTGGCCTCTTCATTGTTATCCAGACCTTGGTTGGTAGTCCCCATACCATGAATTTCAATATTGGCTTCATCAACCACATAAAAACCATATTTATCTGCCATTCTATAGAAGAATTCATTTTTGGGGTAATGACTACAACGTATTGCATTGATATTACTACGCTTCATCACCTCCATATCCTTTAATGTTACCTCTCTACTAATTACATGTCCGGTAACCTCATCATGATCGTGAAGGTTAACTCCTTTAATCAATACCGGCTGACCGTTTACCAAGAACTGGTTGTTCTTAATCTCTATTTTTCTAAATCCTATTTTAGAACTAATGGCCTCAATAACCTTTCCTTTTTTATCTTTTAGGGTAAACAATAAGGTATAGAGATTGGGTTGTTCAGCATTCCAAGTCTTTATATTTGGCAATTCCTTTTCAAATTGGATTTCGGTACGTCCTTTTGGTAAATCTATTTTTTGACTAGTAGCATACACCTCATTTCCACCATCTAATAGGGCTATATCTACCTCATATCCTTTGGCATTTTTACCGGTGTTACTATACTCTAGGTTCAAACTTAATTGTCCGTTAGTATAGGTATCATCTAGATCTGCAATTGCCCTATAGTCATTTAAAGTTGTTGCTTGTGTAGTATAGAGATACACATCCCTATCAATACCACTTAAACGCCAAAAATCCTGGTCTTCCATATAACTGGCATCCGACCATCGCAAAACCTGTACGGCCAAGTTATTGTCCCCTTCCTTTAAGTATTTAGTTATATCAAATTCCGCAGGGGTTTTACTGCCTTCGCTATACCCTACCCTTGTACCGTTCAAGTAGACGTACATTGCACCACTAACCCCTCCAAAATGTAGAATTACCGGTTGACCTTCCCAATCCTCTGAAATTTGAAAAGTTCTTTTATAACTACCAACGGGATTTTGGTCATGAGGAATAAACGGTGGGTTTTTAGGAAAAACATATTCTATATTGGTATAGATGGGGATACCATGACCTTGCAGCTCCCAATTAGAAGGCACATTAATCTTATCCCAATTAGAGGTATCAAAATCATTATTAAAAAATGTGGTAGGTCTTTCAGGAACACTGGCCACATACTTAAAATCCCATTCGCTGTTCAATGATTGGTAAAAGGGGGAATTCTCCCAGCTCTCATTGGCCAAGGCATTTTCTATATCTGCATACCTATAAAAAGAAGCAGTGGGCTCTAAGCGGTTTATTTGAAAAATCTCCGGATTTTCCCACTCCGGATTTTCCCATTTTGGGGCCTGAGCTTGAACTAAAACTGAAATTAAAAGAAATAAGGAGAAGTAAATTTTTAAGCTGTTTTTCATTTTTTAAGTGTTCTACTGTATGCTTCCGTACAACGGAAAATTGGATTTAATACTATTATTTTCTCATTTTGACCCTAGCCAATTACCAACATTCATATTTTAATGCTTAAAAATATAAATTTTCGGCAATTTTGAACCCCTGCAAAATACAACTAAACTTGGTAAACGAGAAGGAAAAACAAACGAAGGATATTTTTTGTTGTTAAAAGATTTGTGACAATAATTTATGGTCGTTTTTTAATGATATACGAGATTGAATATATGAAAAGTAGGACATTTGGAAGTAAATGTAGAGTGTCCGTCTACGCACTTAACAAAAGCTTTTACGTATAGTATTTTATGAACTAGTTGATATAGATATTGATGTAGGCATTTTTATTCCGTCCAAGTTGCAATAACTTCTCCAGTTTTATTTGGAACGTTATAAAACCTTAATAACTGCTCATTTACTTCACTGATTGGAAATGTACCGCCTTTATTTTGTGAACTTTTCACACGAAAAAAGTCCTCCTGAATTTAAAGATAAAAGTTCAGATTTCATACTTTCCCGTACTTGTGAATTAACCCGGATGTAACTTCTTCAGCATTTTGTACTTTTCCATTAATAGGAATTATGTTTTTCTCCGTAATGAACAAAATAAGTGCAAAATAGAGAACACCTCCTATACAAGCCACACCCACTCCTAACCTATCATACGCAAAAATTCTTTTACTCTAATTGCTCTATATAAACATTATTTTAAAAGCTTACTTACAACAATTAAGCCTAAACACAAGTACTTATATGCCACCTAAATACATCCTAAGATAAAACAAAAAAACCATCACTTTTCAGTGATGGTTTTCTTTATCAACAGACTAAATCTTACGACTTAATTTCCTTTTTTATAATCGGCCAAGAACTTCTCTAAACCACTATCAGTTAATGGGTGCTTTAAAAGTCCTGTAATAGCACCTAATCCACCGGTCATAACATCTGCACCTATCTTAGCACAATCTATAACGTGCATGACGTGACGTACAGATGCTGCCAAAATTTGAGTTTCAAATCCGTAGTTATCATAAATTAAACGAATGTCAGCAATTAAGCCTAAACCATCCGTTGAAATATCATCTAAACGGCCAATAAATGGAGATACATATGTTGCTCCCGCTTTAGCCGCCAATAACGCTTGACCAGAAGAGAATACCAACGTACAGTTGGTTCTATATCCTTTATCAGAAAAATACTTGATTGCCTTAACGCCTTCTTTGATCATTGGCACTTTAATTACGATCTGTGGGCTGATCTTAACCAACTTTTCTCCTTCTTCGATCATCCCATCAAAATCGGTAGAAATTACCTCGGCACTAACATCACCGTCAACTACATCACATATCTTCTTGTAATGTGCCAGAATATTTTCCGCACCGGTAATGCCTTCTTTGGCCATTAAAGACGGGTTTGTTGTAACACCATCTAAAATACCCATATCCTGGGCTTCCTTGATTTCGTCTAAATTTGCTGTATCTATAAAAAATTTCATCCTTATCTTATTTAATGTTGTTATTTATTTTAAAAAATCAACTACTTGTTGATATACCTGTTCTCCTGTAAAACCAAATTTTTCATCAAGAACCGTTGCCGGTGCAGAATAACCAAAATGCTCTAGACCGAACACTTTTCCGTTTGGTCCTGCCAAACCTTCCAAGTTTACAGGTAAACCTGCCGTAAGTCCGAATACCGGTTTGTTAGGCAAAATTATCTTTTCTTGGTATGATTTTGACTGCTGTCTAAAAATACTTTCTGAAGGTATAGAGGCTATATTCACTTTTAACCCTTCTTTCTCTTCCAATAATTTTGTTGCCGCTACCAAGGTAGAAACTTCAGAACCGTTTGCAATAAGTACAACATCTGGATCAGCTACTTCCTGTACCAAATATCCACCTTTTTCCGCTCCCAATGCCGCTTCATAACGGGTACCTTCCTGAGCGGGAACATCACCAATTCCTTGTCTGGAAAGAATAAGTCCCGTTGGGGTCTTTTGGTTTTCCATTGCCATTTTCCAAGCTACGTTGGTTTCTTGTGAATCTGCAGGACGTAGGGCCACAAAGCTTTGCTCATGGCTGTGATTCTTCAGTTTTTCCAATAAACGAATCTGAGCCTCTTGTTCTATTGGCTGGTGGGTTGGTCCGTCCTCACCTACCCTAAAGGCATCATGGGTCCAAACAAACTTCACCGGTAGCTCCTGTATGGCACTTAAACGAATGGCCGGCTTCATATAATCAGAGAATACAAAGAATGTAGCTACAACAGGTATTACTCCACCGTGTAAGGCTATACCATTGGCAATCGTGGCCATGGTCAGCTCCGCCACACCAGCTTGTAAAAATGCGCCGGAGAAATCTCCTTTTTGCAATACACTTGTTTTCTTAAGGAAACCATCGGTCTTATCACTATTGGATAAATCTGCAGAGGAAACGATCATGTTCTCTACATTTTCTGCCAAATAAGCCAACACATTAGATGATGCCGCCCTTGTTGCCTGACCTTCTTTTTGTTGAACGGAAGAGAAATCCAATTCTGGCATTTTGCCTTCCAAGAAACCATCTAGTTTAGCCGATAGCTCCGTATTTTGTGCACGCCATGCATCTATTTCTTTCTTTTTTTCATGGGCGTCACTTTTCTTTCTATTGATTACATCTTCATAATATTCCTGCACTTTCGCAAAAACATCAAAAGGGTTATCTACATCCGCTCCCAAATTCACCAAGGTCTTCTCATAGTCCGCCCCTGTATCTCCAATAGGCTTACCGTGTAGTTCCGTATAACCTTCATAAGATGTACCATCTGCTGTTACACAACCTTTACCCATAATGGTCTCACCAATAATCAAGGTAGGTTTTTCTGTTTCGGCATTGGCATCTTTTAACGCTTGTCTAATTTGCTCATGATCATGACCATCTATGGTCACAACTTTCCAACCCCATGCTTCATACTTCATTGCGGTATTCTCTGAAGTAACCTCATCGGTCTTAGAGGACAGCTGTACATCATTAGAATCATAGAACATAATAAAGTTGCTCAATCCTAAATGACCTGCTATTCTTCCTGCTCCCTGTGATATTTCTTCCTGTACACCTCCATCGGATATAAATCCATAAACCTTATGGTTCATCCAATCCCCAAAACGGGCTTTAAGGAAATTAGCCGCAATTGCCGCACCCACACCCATGGTGTGACCTTGACCTAATGGTCCTGATGTGTTTTCAATACCTCTTGCCACATCTACCTCTGGGTGACCTGGTGTTACAGAGCCCCATTGTCTAAAATTGGCTACATCATCTTTTGAGTAATTACCCAATAAATAATACTGGGCATACATTAACGTGGAAAGGTGACCTGCATCCATGAAAAAACGGTCACGAAATGGCCAATGCATATCAGATGGGTCATAGTTGAAAAACTCAGAATATAATATGTGCATATAATCTGCACCGCCCATTGGTCCGCCAGGATGGCCGGAGTTTGCCTTTTCAACCATGGCAACCGCCAATGCCCTAATATTATCCGCCGCTAATTGATCTATTTCCTTATTCATTTATTAATCAGATTATTTTTTAAGGTTCGTGTTTTTTAGATTTTGTAAAATCTACCCAAAGATACTTTATCTAAAGCGCTAATTAAAATATTTAAAGCAACATAATTCTATAGCGTTCAAGTCATAAGCCTTATTCTACCGATGGGATGGATTACCAAGCCTTTCGAAAGGGTTTTCGAAAATATTTTCAGAGACAAAATAGTAACCATATCCCTTCTTATTCGTTAATTACAAGACAATTACATGACATTATAACTACGTATTCTTCAAAATAAAAACAGGCTCTCAAATTTGTATAGTTTTTACTGGACCAATTTTTGACCCCAGCCCACATTATTCTATAACATTTTTTATAATTTCTGTGTGGCACCATGCATATATCCCAAGCTTTTTTTTCTAATAACGGCCATAGGTAATTGTGCCTCATTTATATTTTAAGAAAGTGGTGATTCGCCTACCTTTTTCTACTTACCGCTTTTTCCCCTTGCCCCAAAATGACCACATTGGTGGTATTTAAAAACAACCCTGTTTCCACAATGCCGGGTATGGACTTTAAACGCTCCTCCAAGACTTGTAATGCGTCTTCACAATTCCAAATATCAATATCTACGATATCGTTGTTTTCATCTGTTTTGTATGCTTGGTCCCCACGTAAACGCTGTACAGGAGACAATTTCATGGTTTTTAGTTCTTCAATAATCAATTGGGTAGCAAACGGTATGGTTTCTATAGGTAATTTAAATTTCCCTAAGCGGGATACACTTTTAGAAGAATCTGCAATAATGATATTTAAATCGGTATTATGTGCTACAATTTTTTCCCTTAAAAGGGCTCCGCCACCTCCTTTGATCAATTGGAAATCTTCATTGACCTCATCCGCTCCATCAATAGTGATGTCCAGTCTTTTTGCTTCGGCAAGGGTAATAATTTCTATTCCCAATTTTTTGGCCAATTTTTCTGTCTCTACGGATGTTGCAACCGCTTTGATCTTAAGTCCATTTTTTACTTGCTCCCCTATAGCCTCTATCATATAAAAGGCAGTTGACCCGGTACCTAAACCTACCTTCATACCAGATTTCACATATTTTACCGCCTCCAAGGCCGCAACTTTCTTCTCGTTTACACCACTCACTTTAAACCAATTAAAAATTCATAATTACGGCGCTAAAGATATCCATAATAAACCGAAGCTCTTGATTCAAATTTTGCAAAAGCTATTAAATTAGTGATACCCATAACTTGGCATATGCAAAATTTTAATATCTGACATATATCATAGGTTTAAAATGGCATCCTTAGCATCTTTGACTCAAGTTTTAGTCTTATACTATGCAAACTACAAATTGCTTTCATTGCGGTGACCCTTGTGATAGACAACTCATAACTTTTGAAGAGAAGTCTTTTTGTTGCTCTGGTTGCAAGACCGTTTACGAAATATTTTCTACCAACGACCTATCTCATTACTATGATTTACAGGAAGCTGCCGGCACTACCCCAAACGCCATTGAAGGAAAGTATGATTTTCTTGATAATGAGGATATCATTTCCAAATTATTAGAATTTAATGATGGTAACGTACAGATCGTTAATCTTTACATACCCACTATTCATTGCAGTTCATGCATCTGGATATTGGAAAACTTAAATAAACTCAACAAACATGTTACAAGTTCTCAGGTAGATTTTCCAAAGAAAACCATACGCGTTACCTACCAAAAAGAGTTCAGTTTAAAGAACCTAGTACTGCTCTTAGCTAAAATTGGGTATGAACCGTATATTTCTTTGGAGGATTTTGAAGGAAAGAAAAAAGCGACCGACAGAAGCCTTATTTACAAACTTGGCGTTGCCGGCTTTGCCTTTGGGAATGTAATGTTTCTATCCTTTCCAGAATATTTTGATTTGGGTTCAAGTGCTGCTTCGGGTGGAGAATATTGGTTGAACAAATACCAAAACCTTTTTCGCTGGCTCATGTTCATTTTCTCATTGCCTGTTGTTTTTTATGCTGGGTGGGATTATTTTGTATCGGCATTTAAAGGGCTACGTGCCAAGCTCTTAAATATAGATGTACCCATTGCACTGGGTATTCTTGTTCTTTTTCTAAGAAGTACTTTTGATATCGCGTTTAATTTTGGTAGCGGCTTTTTTGACTCCCTCACAGGGTTGGTGTTCTTTCTGTTACTTGGTAAATTTTTTCAACAAAGAACCTATAGCTTTTTATCTTTTGAGCGTGATTACAAGTCATACTTTCCTATTGCGATTACCCGATTAAAAACTGATGGAAAAGAAGAGACCGTGCCGGTTCAACATATAGAAAAGGGAGATAGAATATTGATTAGAAATGAAGAAATGATTCCCGTAGACGGCACTTTGGTCTATGGAAACGCACAAATTGATTACAGTTTTGTATCGGGTGAATCAGAGCCTGTCACCAAAGAAATTGGAGAGCAGGTATTTGCAGGTGGCAAACAACTTAACGGTGTTATTGAAATGAAAGCCTCTAAATCTGTCTCACAAAGTTATCTTACGCAATTATGGGGCAACGCCGTATTCAAAACCGATAAGAGCACCACATTTCAAAACCTTACCGATAGTATAGGTAAGCGTTTTACCATAGCAGTACTTTCCATTGCTTTTATTTCTACCGCTTTTTGGTTATATGTTGACCCGTCAAAGGCATTGAACGTATTCACGGCCGTATTGATTATTGCCTGCCCTTGCGCCATTGCCTTGGCATCTCCTTTTACCCTAGGAAATATGTTACGCATATTTGGCAAGAAAAAATTCTACATTAAAAATACGCAGACCATTGAGCAACTAGCCAAAATAGATACTGCCATTTTTGATAAGACCGGTACCATAACCACTAGCCAAAAAAGTACCGCTTATTATGAGGGAATGCCATTGACCCCTGAAGAAGAATCTATTTTAAAAAACACCATTAGGGCATCTAACCACCCTTTAAGCAGATCTTTATATGATCTGCTCAAAGAGCAGAATATCATCACCTTAGATGAATATGAAGAACATATAGGTAAGGGGTTGGAAAGTAGTAAGGGAGCTATTAAAATGAAAATTGGCTCAGCAAATTTTGTGGGCAAAGCCTTATCTGAAAATGTATTGGACACCTCAATGCACATAAGTGCCAACAATACATATAAAGGCAGGTATATTTTTCAAAATCAGTATAGGGAAGGACTCTCCACTACTTTTAAAAATATGTCGCAGACCATGAGCTTGGCAATTTTATCGGGAGACAACGAGGGCGAAAAATCACGGTTAGAAGCTATATTGCCTAAACTCACCCCGTTGTTCTTTAACCAAAAACCAGAACATAAATTAGCCTTTATTAAAACCTTACAGGAACAGGGCAAAAAAGTGCTAATGGTGGGTGACGGACTTAATGATGCCGGTGCTTTGGCTCAAAGTAATGTAGGTATTGCCATATCCGAAAATATAAATGTCTTCTCCCCTGCATGTGATGCTATTTTAGATGCATCAAAATTTCAACAGCTTTATAGTTACATACTTGCATCTAAAAAGGCCATGGGTGTTATTAAAATGAGCTTTATCCTTTCCTTGCTTTACAATTGCGTGGGTTTATACTTTGCTGTAACAGGACAGCTAGAACCAGTCATTGCCGCTATTCTTATGCCCTTAAGTTCTATAAGCATAGTGATATTTACCACAATTATGACCAACCTTATAGGAAGAAAACTTTCCTAATAGTTAGCTATTTATTATTGGCATCCTGTTTCTGTCCCAATAAATAGTATGTAGCAATTCTTTCAATTACAACTAATAGACAATAAAATTCAACACAACTTATTGACCGTCAACAATATAAATAATTAATTTCTTCATTAAAATAACTCAAAAGCATCAATAGTTATGAAAAACTTTAAAGTATGACAATTGTCATTTTATAAGGGTTTTTCCACTCCTAATTTTACATCATAATTCAGGTAGGTATGAGTGTAATTTATGTTTTATTGACGATCAGCCTAGTCGTGGCAATCATCTTTTTTATCGCTTTTATAATATCGGTGAAGCAAGGTCAATATGATGACTCGTACACCCCTTCAGTCCGTATGCTTTTTGAAGATGAATTGGTAAAGACAAAAATTAAAAGAGTAAAGAGTAAAGAGTAAAGAGTAAAATAATTCAACATGCAGGACAATTGCGAATTAATAGGAGTCTATTCTCTAAATTCTTTTCTCTCTGTTCTCCATTTAGAAAATTAAAATCCAACTAAATAAACAAGTATAATTATGGAAGTACAGCAGTTTTATTACGATAACAAAATCGTGAAAAATTTCCTTTATGCAACCATGTTCTGGGGTATAGTGGGTATGTCCGTGGGCTTATTGTTAGCCTTTATGTTCATGTTCCCAAACTTGACCGACGGTATATCATGGTTAAGCTTTGGTCGTTTACGCCCCTTGCATACCAATGCGGTAATTTTTGCATTTGTAGGTAATGCTATCTATGCCGGTGTCTACTACTCTACGCAACGTTTGTTGAAAGCGCGTATGTATAGCGATTTTCTGAGTAAGTTCAACTTTTGGGGCTGGCAGTTGATTATCGTTGCCGCTGCAATTACCTTACCGTTAGGGTACACCAGTTCTAAGGAATACGCTGAACTTGAATGGCCTATAGATATCGCCATTGCTTTAGTTTGGGTCGCTTTTGGCGTTAACCTAATCGGTACCATGATCAAAAGAAGACAGCGCCACCTTTACGTAGCCATCTGGTTCTATTTGGCAACATTTGTAACCGTTGCGGTACTTCATATTTTCAATAGTTTGGAATTACCGGTTACCGCCCTAAAAAGTTATTCTGTGTATGCAGGTGTACAAGATGCCCTGGTGCAATGGTGGTACGGCCATAATGCGGTAGCGTTTTTCTTGACCACTCCTTTCTTGGGGCTTATGTATTATTTTGTACCCAAGGCGGCCAACAGACCAGTTTACTCCTATAGACTGTCTATTGTCCACTTCTGGTCACTGATCTTCATCTATATCTGGGCTGGTCCGCACCACCTTTTATACTCTGCTTTGCCAGATTGGGCACAGAACTTAGGGGTTGCATTTTCTGTCATGTTATTGGCTCCGTCATGGGGTGGTATGATCAACGGACTTTTAACCCTACGCGGTGCTTGGGACAAAGTACGTACAGACCCTGTTTTAAAGTTTATGGTCGTCGCTATTACCGGTTATGGTATGGCAACTTTTGAAGGTCCAATGCTTTCTCTTAAAAACGTAAATGCCATTGCCCACTTCAGTGATTGGATCATTGCTCACGTTCATGTAGGCGCCTTAGCATGGAACGGATTCTTAACCTTTGGTATGATCTATTGGTTGGTTCCTAAAATGACCAAGAAAAAACTATTTTCCACTCCATTGGCTAATTTCCATTTCTGGATTGGAACCTTAGGTATCATTCTTTATGCCTTACCAATGTACGTTGCCGGATTTACCCAGGCTTTAATGTGGAAAGATTTTAATCCTGATGGAACCTTGGTATACGGTAACTTCTTAGAAACCGTAAACGAGATTATGCCTATGTACTGGATGCGCGCCATTGGTGGCAGTCTATACATTGTTGGTGCTATTGTAATGGTATACAACGTTGTACGCACTATAAAAGCTGGTAGCGTTATAGAAGACGAGTTGGCAGAGGCTGCAGCACTTACTCGCGTTTCAAAGAAAAGAACTGCTGGGGAAACCTTTCATACTTGGTTAGAGCGTAAGCCTATTCAATTGACCATATTGGCTACCATCGCTATCCTTATCGGTGGTATCATACAGATTGTGCCGACCATTTTGGTGAAATCCAACATACCTACAATTACTAGTGTTAAACCTTATACTCCTTTAGAATTAGAGGGTCGTGATCTTTACATTCGTGAGGGTTGTGTAAGCTGTCACTCACAAATGGTTCGTCCGTTTAGAAGTGAGGTGGAGCGCTATGGAGAATATGCCAAAGCTGGTGAATTTGTTTATGACCACCCGTTCCTTTGGGGTAGTAAACGTACCGGTCCAGATTTATTGAGGGTTGGTGGTAAATATTCCGATAACTGGCACTTGAACCATATGTACGATCCACAGAGTACCTCTTCAGGATCCATAATGCCCGCCTATGCCTGGTTAATAAGAGATGAGCATGACAGAAGCGATATTCAGGCTAAAATGGAAGCAATGGTTACCCTTGGCGTACCGTATACGGATGAGGATATTGCAAATGCCGAAGCCTCAATGGATGCACAAGCCGAACAGATCGAAAAGAATCTTTACAGTGATCCCGATTTTGCAAAGACCTATGAAGCCGACAAACAATATGCTGCTGAAAATGGAGAGGAATTTATAGAAATGAGAGATCGTGAAATTATTTCCTTAATTGCCTACCTACAACGTTTAGGTACGGACATTAAGGTGAAGGAAACCGGTGAATTATTATCTGACAACTAAAACTAAAAAACATGTTCAAATTTGTAAAAGGTTACATGGAAACGATAGATGGCGTAGCAACCTACCCCATGATATCATTACTAATATTCTTTGTGTTTTTCACATTGCTATTCTGGTGGGTCATTACCGCATCAAAATCGTACATCAAAGAAGTTAGTGAATTGCCTTTAGAAGAAGATAACCAACTAAATAACGAATTATGAAAAACAATACAGCCTGGTGGTTTAGAATAACCGTGGCCTTTTTCTTGGTCATCGTACTTATGGAAGTTTATATTGATAGTGGTGATAAACCGGCTTTCATTACATATCCTTTATTAATGTTCGGTTTTATGGCTCTTATCCTATTGCTACTGATCGCAATTGCATTTATTGTGCAAGCCATTGAAAATGTACTCTACAACACCTTGGATGATGAGGCCAAAGTAAGATACATGGCAGAGAAGGAAAAAAAGTGGGAATGGACATGGGGTAAAAAAATGTACTCCAAAATGTTGGGCAGTAAGCCTATAGAATCTGAAGAAGAGATTATACTTGACCATAACTACGACGGTATTCGTGAGCTAGACAACAATCTACCGCCTTGGTGGGTATATCTTTTCTATGCCTCAATCGTTTTTGGTGTTATATACTTGGCACGTTTTCATGTATTTAATGATTATGACCAAGACCTTGAATACGAGCAAGAGGTTGCTGCTGCACAATTAGAAATTGAAGCTTATAAAAAAACAGCTAAAGGCTTGGTAGATGCTAATACAGTAGAGCTATTAACCGATGCGGCCGACCTAAGTGCCGGTAAAGGTATTTTCGAAGGCAACTGTGTAGCTTGCCATATGGCCGATGGTGGTGGCGGTATTGGTCCAAACCTTACCGATCAAAACTGGATTCTTGGTGGAGGCATAAAAAATGTCTTTAACACCATTTCTGAAGGTGGTCGTGACGGTAAAGGTATGATCGCCTGGAAACAAAACTTAAAACCAGCGGAAATCGCTCAGGTAGCTAGTTATGTTTTAAGTTTTCAAGGTACAACTCCTGCCAATCCTAAAGCTCCAGAGGGCGATATTTGGGTAGACCCCAACGCACCTGAAGTAGAAAATCCTGTAGATACAGCGGCTCCTGAAGTTGAAATTGATTCGGCTTCGGTTACCATGAACTAAATTTATTGTTGGCCATGCCTACTAAATGATTAAAGAGAGATAAAATGTCACAAGATCAAGATCACTTCAGGGATTCTATCGGCACCATAAAGGAAGATGGAAAACGGGCTTGGGTATTTCCTAAAAAACCAAGTGGTAAACTTTACGAGTATCGTAAATATGTGAGCTACGCCCTACTTGTTTTCTTGATCGCATCTCCTTTTATAAAAATTAACGGTAATCAATTCTTAATGTTCAATGTGCTCGAAAGGCGCTTTAACATCTTTGGTTTTCCATTCTACCCGCAAGATTTTCACCTCTTTGTTATCTCTATGATCATTGGGGTGGTTTTCATAGCATTATTTACCGTTGCATTTGGTCGTATTTTCTGCGGATGGATGTGTCCGCAGACCATTTTTATGGAAATGGTTTTTCGTAGGATAGAATATTGGATAGATGGAGATCGAGGAGCTCAAATGCGATTGGACAGGCAAGAATGGAATGCCGAAAAGATTAGAAAACGGGCTTTAAAATGGTTCATCTTTTTTATCATTTCATTCATTATTGCAAACGTTTTTTTAGCCTATTTAATTGGTAGTGACCGTTTGATACAGTACATCACCGATGGTCCGTTACAGCATATTAGCACCATGGTATCGCTGCTTATATTTACTGCGGTATTCTATTTTGTTTTTGCATGGTTTAGAGAACAGGTATGTATTATTGCCTGCCCTTACGGTCGTATGCAAGGGGTTTTACTGGATAACAAATCAATAGTGGTTGCTTATGACCATAAACGTGGTGAAGCTGAAAACGGCAGAAAAAAATGGCGTAAAAATGAAGACCGTGAAGCATTGGGTCATGGAGATTGTATTGATTGTTTTCAATGTGTGAACGTTTGCCCAACAGGTATAGATATTAGAAATGGAACACAGTTAGAATGTGTTAACTGTACCGCTTGTATTGATGAGTGCAATACCATAATGGAAAAAGTAAACCTGCCAAAAGGTTTGATCCGTTACGCTAGCGAAGATGAAATTACCAAAAAGGAAAAATTTAAGTTTACACCGCGTTTAAAAGGGTATACCGCAGTGCTTATCATATTAACCGGAGTGCTTATTGGTATGATGTTTTTGAGAAACGACCTTGAAGCCAATATTCTAAGACTGCCAGGGCAACTTTACGAACACAAGGACGGGAACATCATTAGCAATGTCTATACCTATAAATTATTGAACAAAACAACGAAGACGGTTGAAGATGTCCATTTTAAATTAATATCACCCAAAGGGGAAATTAAATTGGTTAGAAATGAGAATTTTGATGTTCAACCAGAAGCGCTGGCAGAAGGTACGTTGTTCATAGAAATTAATGCCTCTGCCTTAAGTGGCGATAAAAATAACCTCAAAATTGGGGTGTACAGTAATGATAAATTAATTGAGACCACTACGGCTCGTTTTTTAGCGCCACGTAGTTATAAATAAAAAATTAAGCACCATGAAAATTAATTGGGGTACCGGTATCGTCATAGCTATTATAGGTTTTATAAGTTTCATCATGTTTTTTGTGGTCAAAATGACCACCAGTCATGACGCCAACCATGATTTGGTTACCGAAGAATACTATAAGGCCGAACTTGGTTACCAAAAAGAAATAGATGCGGAGACCAATGCAAGTACAGCGTTATCACAAATAGAATTAAAAGAATCTCCAGAGGGTTTACTCGTTATTTTCCCTGCTGGTTATGATGATACCAATATAAAAGGTATCGTATCCCTATATAGACCATCCAACAAGAATTTGGATTTTGACTTACCAATTACTTTGAATAATTCAAAATTCCTCATACCTGATGAACAATTGTTGGATGGTCGTTGGGATATTAAAATTTTCTGGGAATATGCCGGAAAAGAATTTTTATATAAAAAAAGTATAACCTTTTAACCTATGTTAATTTCTGCCCTCATATTAGGTCTTATGGGTAGTCTGCACTGCGTTGGTATGTGCGGACCCATAGCTTTTATGCTTCCGGTAGATAGAACAAATAACTATAAGAAATTTGGTCAAATCTTTATCTATCACTTTGGGCGTTTACTGGCTTATGGCATAATAGGTCTTGTATTTGGACTATTGGGTAAAGGGCTGTCCATCTTCGGTATACAACAGAAACTTTCTATCGCTATTGGTATTATCATGATTTTGATTGTTTTGATTCCGTACAACACCTTCAATAAATACAACCTTTCAAAACCTATCTATAAGATCATATCAAAAGTTAAGAACCAACTGGGCAAAGAACTAAAGAAAAAATCTCCAGATACATTCTTGACCATAGGTTTCTTAAACGGCTTTTTACCTTGCGGATTGGTTTATATGGCACTTTTTGGCTCTATTGCAATGGGCGATGCCTTGCAAGGAAGTTTGTACATGATGCTTTTTGGCGTAGGTACTTTACCACTTATGACGGCTGCCATATATTTCAGCAATCTATTAAAAGGAGGCATTCGACAAAAAGTACAAAGAGCCATTCCTGTCTTTGTTATAATTATAGGCGCCCTTTTTATACTTAGAGGGCTAGGTCTGGGAATACCTTACCTATCACCAGCTCCAGTAACGCAACTGGCATCAAGTGCAATAGAATGTCATAACTAACGGCAACCGCCAAAAATTACAATTAGCATGAAACCAATACCGAACGAAATTGCGCTTCGCCCAAGGTTTCAATTACATATTCCCAAAAACAAGAAAATTATTCTCAACAAATTTGAACAATCAAAGGTTGATCCTTTTTTAGTAAAACGCCTAGATGAACACATTTTTATAAAGTTCAATCAAAAAAACCATCACTTTTGGTCTCCACAATTACATTTAGAGCTTGAAGAAATAGATGATATCAGCTGTAAACTTTATGGCGTTTTTGGCCCTAACCCTACCCTATGGACCTTCTTTATGTTCCTACACTTTATAGTCGCTACTTTATTTATAATTATTGGCATTTGGGCCTATTCCAGTGCATCACTAAACAAAACATACCATTTACAAATTGGCTTTATGGCAATATTGGTTGTGGTATGGTTTGTCCTTTATTTTGCAGGTAGAAGTGGTAAAAAGAGAGGAAAACCGCAAATGCAGCAATTATTAGACTATATGCAGAATGTTCTTACACAATGAACTTAAAATTTAAACCTCACTTTCCTATATTTGAATCGTAATTAAAAGCCTAATAACCAAACCAATGAAACACATTTTTATTTTTTTATTACTCCTATTTTCGGTGCAACTAAAAGTTAATGGCCAGCAACAGAATATTGAACCAACAGGTACTGAGAACATTGCTTATAAATGGGGAAAAATGGCGTTGGACGCTACGGCTTCCGACACCGAAAAGTTTAAACCAAGACCCACAATAACCTCTAGATTTTTAGGATTGATATTCACCTCCATTTTTGATGCCTGGTCTAGATATGACCAAAAGGCAATACCGGTTTATCTTTCTGGTGTAGAAAGAAGACCTAATGCCGAACAAACCCTTAAAAACAAGGAAATTGCCATTAGTTATGCGGCTTTTGGTGCCATGAAAGAATATTACTTTTCCGATACGGATATGTTCAGGGATTTTATGATCGAGTTAGGGATGGACCCGGACAATAATTCCAAGGACCCCAGTACCCCAGAAGGTATTGGAAATTTAGCCGCCAAAGCTACCATAGAAGCTAGAAAGAATGACGGTAGCAACCAATATGGTGAAGTTGACGGTTCTAATGGAGTTCCTTATCATGATTACACCAATTACAGTCCTGTAAACACTGCAGATGAAAGCACCGATATTAACCGTTGGCAGCCTAAATATTTCTCCGATGGCAAAGGAGGTCAATACGCTCCAAGTTGTTTAACGCCCTACTGGCAAAAAGTAACCCCCATTACCATGACTTCTGCCGATCAGTTTAGACCTGGCCCGCCACCCATGGTAGGCTCAGAGCAATTAAAACAAGAAGTAAAAGAAGTAGTGGATCTGCAAGCCAACCTTTCTGATGAAGATAAAGCATTGGTAGAATTTATGCGAGACGGACCGCAATCTGTTCAGCAAGCGGGGCACTGGTTAAAATTTGCACAGGACGTTTCTCGCCGTGACAACCATACCTTGGATCAAGATGTGAAAATGTATTTCTTAACGGAAATCACCGCTATGGATGCTTTTATAGCTTCATGGGATTCAAAAATGTTCTATGACTATGCAAGACCTTATGCCCTGGTACATGAATATAATAAAGATAAAACGATAAAAGCTTGGGGCGGACCGGGAAAAGGCATTATAGAAATGAAAGGACAGGAATGGAGACCTTATTCACCAGATGTATTTCTATGCCCTCCTTTTCCTAGCTATACTTCGGGTCACAGTACTATAAGTGGTGGTTGTGCAGAGGTATTGCGACTTTTTACCGGAGATGATCATTTTGGGGTATCCGTAGAGTTAATACCGGGAAGTTTAACCGAATTAGATGAACAACATTATGGAAAACCGGTAACCATCAGTTTCCCTACATTTACAGAAGCCGCCAATATGGCCGGCATATCTAGGGTTATGGGCGGTTACCATATACAGGCAGATAATATAGCTGGGTTACAGTTAGGAAGAGATGTTGCCCATCAAGCATGGAAATTTTATAATGAACATTTAGGCCATTAAAAACTATTAAAATCATAGTACAAGTAAACCCAAGGCAATTGCCTTGGGTTTACTTTTGTTTATAGATGTGGTTAGTAACTATATCTTAAAGGTAATAACGGGAATTCTAGCATGATTTACTACATCTTCACCTATGCTTCCATTAAAAAAATGTGATATGCCCTTACGGCCATGTGTAGGTATGGCAATGGCATCCGCTAAAACGGTATTTCCATAATTTATAATACCCTGTTCTACACTGTAATCATTATAAACTTCTACTTGATTAGCGGCGTTTGCCTTATTCAAGAACTTATTTATTTTTTGGTAAGCATCCCTATTGCTCATAAAATCATCATTGGGAGTGTTAATATAAACCACCTCCATAGATGCTTTGAAAAGTTCTCCAAACTCCCTTGCTTTTTGAAATGCCGGTAAACTATCATCATTAAAATCACATGCAAAAACAAATCGTTCTATAGAAAAATTCGTCACCTCTCCTTTAATGACCAAAACGGGTACGGTAGCATTGCGTACAACCCGTTCAGCATTACTACCTACAAAAATTTCCTCAAACCCATTTGTTCCATTAGACCCCATAACAATTAGATCCGCACTATGAGTTTCTGCAATAGTATCCAATTCACTATACACCTTATAATGTTTAATTATTGGCGTTACGTTTAGTCCCTCTAAAAAAGGCTTGGCCAAAAACTCCTCTAAATTTTTCTCTGCTAGTTTAACCAGAAATACGGTCTGTTCCGCGTATACACCATCAGGTGACGTGAATAAAGCTTGATTAAGTTCTAACATATGAACCACCAAAAGTTCCCCGCCAAATTTTTTGGCTAAATCTGCCGCAGCCTTGAGTGCGTGATTGGACTGTTCCGAAAAATCTGTAAGTACAATAATCTTTTTCATCAATTTCTTATTTTAAGTTCATATTAATCAATCTAATTCAGTGCTTATACGGTCATTGAAAACAACTTGGTTTCTGGTGATTTTTTTTGCAGTGGTAAATCAAAGGCCATACAAACATTACGGACAAAGGGTCTTCCTTTTTCCGTTATTTTCAAATTGCCTTCCGTAATTTCAATGATACCGTCATCTGCCAGTTCGTTTAACCTTTCCAATATACTGCTCATCTGAGGTAGATACAGTTTATAAGCACTCCAAGATGTCTTAAACTGGCACATTAAATTTAGGATATGTCTTCGTATAATTTGGTCTTCTTCCGTTAAAATATGACCCCTATACAACGGTATGATATTTTGCTCGACCAAATTCTGATATTCTTCAACATTTTTGACGTTCTGTGCAAGTCCGTACCAGCTATCGCTAATGCTAGATGCACCCAAACCAACCATTAAATGTGTATTGGAACTAGTGTAACCCATGAAATTTCTATGTAAACTACCAGTTACCATAGCCTTGTACAATGAATCTGTTTCCAAAGCAAAATGGTCCATGCCAATTTCATGGTAACCAAATTTTAACAAAAGTTCCTTACCCGCCTCATACTGTTTTCTTTTTTCTTCTCCTGCCGGCAAATCCTTCTCATTATACCCACGTTGACCATTACCTGCCAACCATGGCACATGTGCATAGCTGTAAAAAGCAATACGGTCTGGCCTTAGCTCTTTGGTCTTTTCTATTGTATTGATTACGTGCTCTAATTTTTGATGTGGAAGTCCAAAAATAATATCATGGCTTATAGAGGTGTACCCAATTTCCCTAGACCATACGGTAACATTTTTTACATTAGCAAATGGTTGAATTCTGTGAATTGCTTTTTGAACGGTTTCATTGTAATCCTGAACTCCAAAACTTACTCGTTTAAATCCTACGTCATATAATGCCTGTAAGTGCTCTTTAGTGGTGTTGTTAGGATGGCCTTCAAAACTAAACTCAGCTTCATCTGCCTTGTTGGCAAATCTTAATATGCCATCAACAAGATATTTTAAATTTTCTGGTTTAAAAAAAGTTGGTGTACCTCCACCTAAATGTAACTCTTTAATTATAGGCCTTTCATTGAACATTGCACTATATAACCGCCATTCTTTTAAAACGGATTTAATATAGGGCATTTCTACATCATGCCTTTTGGTTATACGTTTGTGACATCCGCAGAACGTGCACATGTTTTCGCAAAAAGGCAGATGGATATAAAGACTTATCCCTGAAATGGAATTGCTCGCATGGAAACTTTTCTTGACCGTTTCTTCCCATTTTTTACCGGAAAAGGTATTTATATTCCAAAATGGTACGGTTGGGTAACTTGTATACCTTGGCCCAGGTACATTATATTTTTGAACTAGCGAACACATAGTATTTAGTTTTACCACAAACTTATGTACCCGTCCTAAAAAATAATATGATTTTTATCAGTTTCGTATGGTAATTCAACCGTTAATTTTAAATGCATAAAATGTAGTCCAAAAACTAAGTCATATGTAACTTTTGTTACGTTCTTAAATAGGGCAAACCAATAACTTTGTTCTAAATTTTTATCATATGCTATTAAAAGGCACCAAGCTATACAGTATACTTTTTATTAAGTGTCCCAGATGTCATAAAGGGAAATTTTTAGAAGCTAACCCTTATAAATTAAGTAATTTTAATAAGGTGAAAAAACACTGCCCTAAGTGTCAACTAAAGTACAGCATAGAACCTAGTTTTTATACAGGATCCATGTATGTATCGTATGCCGTTGGTATTGCGGTTGCCGTTGCGGTTTATGTGCTGACCTTGCTTTTTGGCCTGGACATAGGTATAGGTACATTGTTCACTTTGATTGTTGTAGCTTTGGTATTGACCATGCCTTGGATTGCTGCGGTCTCTAAGATTATATGGGCCAATTTCTTTTTTAAATTTGATAAGCACATAGCGCAGAACGTTAATTAAGTTTGATATGATACAAGATTTAAAAGAACAGTACGGTACTATCTTTGAAAATGAGCTCATCAATGAAATTGTTCAGGTAGGTACTTTTAAAGAGGTTCCGGAGGGTTTCAAACTAATTGAAATTGGAGATTATTTAAGGGGTATGCCCCTACTCATATCTGGCGCTATAAAGATTTTGCGGGAAGATGAGGACGGTGATGAATTATTACTCTATTATCTAGAAAAAGGGGATACTTGTTCCATGACCATGGCTTGCTGCATAAACGATGCAAAAAGTGAAATAAGGGCCATTGCAGAAACCGATGCAAAGTTGATAATGGTTCCCATTCAGAAAATGGAAGAATGGACCGCAAAATATAAATCTTGGAGAAACTTTGTATTCAATAGCTATCATATAAGGCTTAATGAACTGCTGAGCACATTGGATAATGTTGCGTTTCAAAAAATGGATGAACGGTTAGTTAGCTACTTGAAAGAAAAATCTAGGGTAACAAAAGATAATATTATTCATAGTACCCATCAAGATATTGCCTATGACCTTCATAGTTCAAGGGTAGTGATTTCTAGACTATTAAAAAAATTAGAAGAAATGGGTAAAATAAAACTTCACCGTAATTACCTAGAGATTTTAGATTTATAATTTCCTCTGTAACCATTGTTACTGCACAGGCTTTTTTGACGTTCTACTTTTGTGATACTAAACATATCACATGGAAATTTTACAGTTTTTTGGTTACTTCAGCGCCTTGATCATAGGAGTTTCATTAGGGCTTATTGGTGGCGGTGGTTCTATATTGGCAGTGCCCGTTTTAGCCTATCTTTTTTCAATTAACGAAAAAGCCGCAACAGCATATTCTCTTTTTATTGTTGGGGCAAGTGCATTGTTAGGTGGTTGGCAACAACACCTTAAAGGTTATGTAGATTGGCGTACGGCTATTGTTTTCGGTATTCCCGCTATTATCGGGGTAACCTTAGTTAGACATTACGTAGTACCTGCAATGCCAGATGTACTCTTTCAAATTGAAGAATTTGAGTTTACACGTAGAATGGCAATGTTCGGACTTTTTGCCGTATTAATGATACCGGCTGCATACTCCATGCTCAAAAAAGAAAAGAACATCATTAAGACCGGAGAGGTCTCGTATAATTATCCACTAATTTTACTGGAAGGATTAATAGTAGGCGGTATTACCGGATTAATTGGCGCCGGTGGCGGATTTTTGATTATTCCCGCTTTGGTCATTTTGGCAAATGTTGAAATGAAAGTAGCCGTTGGCACTTCATTAATCATAATTGCCATTAAATCTTTAATGGGCTTCTTTCTTGGCGATGCCTTGACCATGCTCATAAATTGGAAATTCCTGGCCATATTCACTTTACTATCCTTTATAGGTATTTTCATTGGCAGCTACCTAAGTAATTTCATAGACGGTAAAAAACTCAAGAAAGGTTTCGGCTATTTTATTCTAGTTATGGCCGCTTTTATTTTCTACATGGAATTCTTTATATAAAAATTTCGCTTATGTGACCAATGTCACTGTACAGATTCTTTACATAGAATACTTTTATAGTAGTAATCAAAACATTTAACAACATGAAAGTAGAACAAATTTACACCGGATGTTTGGCACACGCTGCCTATTATATTGAAAGTAACGGAGAAGCTGCGGTATTTGACCCGCTACGTGAGGTACAACCTTATATAGATCGTGCCCAAAAAGATAATGCAAAAATCAAGTACGTTTTTGAAACCCATTTTCATGCCGATTTTGTAAGCGGCCATTTGGACTTACAGAAAAAAGTAGGAGCAGAAATAGTATTTGGCCCTGGTGCAAAACCGGGCTACAAGGCTACAACTGCAGAAGACAATCAGCTATTTGAGGTAGGAGATTTTAAGGTAAAGGTAATTCATACCCCAGGACACACCATGGAAAGCACTACCTACCTTTTAATTGACGAAAAAGGCCAAGAACATGGCATTATTACCGGAGACACCCTTTTTATTGGCGATGTTGGTAGACCTGATCTTGCTCAACATGTAGTTGCAGATTTAACAGAAGAAAAACTAGCCGGACATTTATTCGATTCTCTTCGAAATAGAATTATGCCCTTAAGCGATGATTTAATCGTTTATCCAAATCATGGCGCAGGTTCTGCTTGCGGTAAAATGATGAGCAAAGAAACTACAGATACCTTAGGGCATCAAAAGAAAGTAAACTATGCGTTAAGACCAGATATGACCAAAGAAGAGTTCATCAAAGAACTATTGACCGGTCTTACCACTCCCCCAGGGTATTTCCCTAAAAATGTTTTAATGAACATTAAAGGTTATGAGAGTTTAGACAACATAATGGATAGAGCCACTACCCCATTCTCCCCTGAGGCTTTTGAAGCCGTTGCGAATGAAACGGGAGCCTTGGTTCTAGATACTAGAGATGCAGAAGATTTTGCAAGAGGATTTATACCCAATAGTATCAACATAGGTCTTGAAGGTAGCTTTGCGCAATGGGTTGGTGAAATGATACCGGATATTAAACAAGAAATTTTGTTGGTAACATATAAAGACAAACAAGAGGAAGCCATTACCCGCTTGGCAAGAGTTGGGTATGATCATACCGTAGGTTTTTTAGATGGTGGCTTTGATTCATGGAAAAACTCGGGAAAAGATTTTGAAACCATAAAAAGAATAGATGCTTCCAATTTAGAAGCTTCATACTCTAAAGATAAATCCTTGATCATCGATGTTAGAAAAAAGAGCGAGTTCGATTCTGAACATGTAATAGACGCCATAAACGTTCCTTTAAATGAAATTAATCAGCATTTAGCTCAATTTCCAAAAGACAAGCCGTTTGTTTTACATTGTGCTGGTGGTTACAGAAGTATGATTGCCGCTTCTATTTTAAAACAAAGAGGATGGAAAGATTTTACCGATGTTAGAGGCGGATTTGAAGCTATTTCAAAAACAAATCTTCCTAAAACGGAATATGTTTGCCCCTCTACCCTATTATAAAAAATTAATAGTTCTAAAAATTAAAAGCCTTGTATACCACAAGGCTTTTATCTTTTCTAACAATAACTAATTTTCGGGGCAAGCTTCGGCACATTTACATCTCGATTATTAAGCAAATGTAACCTAGGTTACTGTGCACTGTATTTTACAGATGTAATTTTGTATCAATAATAAATATGAAACTATGAAAGTAGAGCAAATATATACCGGCTGTCTAGCACAAGGTGCGTATTACATTGAAAGCAATGGAGAGGTTGCCATTATAGACCCCCTACGAGAAGTACAGCCCTATATTAAAAAAGCTGCTGCAGATAATGCCAAGATCAAATATATATTTGAAACCCATTTTCATGCCGATTTTGTTAGCGGTCATGTAACCTTGGCAAAAGAAACCGGTGCGGAAATTATATACGGACCTAATGCAAATCCGTCTTTTGATGCTGTAATAGCAGCTGATAATCAGGAATTTAAATTAGGCAATATAACTATCATTGCTTTACATACTCCTGGTCATACCATGGAAAGCACCACGTATTTATTACGTGATGAAAAAGGTAAAGACCATGCTATTTTTAGTGGTGATACGTTATTTCTAGGTGATGTTGGTAGACCAGACCTTGCCCAGAAAATGGGTGAACTGACGGAGCGCGACCTAGCCGGATTTTTATTTGACAGTCTACGCGAAAAAATTATGCCTTTAGCAGATGACGTAATCGTTTATCCTGCTCATGGTGCCGGTTCTGCCTGTGGCAAGAATATGATGAAAGAAACGGTAGATACTTTGGGCAACCAAAAGAAAATGAATTATGCCCTACGTTCAGATATGACCAAAGAAGAATTCATTGATGAAGTTATTGATGGCCTACTGCCACCACCACAATACTTTCCCTTAAATGTAAAACTCAATAAAGAAGGGTATGAAGATATAAAGGAAGTTTTAGAACGTGGTACAAGAGCTCTTTCCCCAAAAGCATTTGAAGCTGCAGCAAATGAAACAGGTGCCATAGTCTTAGATGTTCGTCACCAAGATGATTTTGCCAAAGGACATATTCCACGCTCTATTTTTATAGGATTAGATGGCAGTTTTGCCCCATGGGTAGGTGCCTTAATTGCAGATGTACAACAACCCATTTTATTGGTTACCCCAATAGGAATGGAAGAAGAAGCGGTTACTAGATTATCACGAGTAGGTTTTGATGGAACTTTAGGGTATTTGGAAGGCGGCTTCGATGCTTGGAAAAAAGCCGCAATGGAGTATGATACCGTTAGTCAGGTTGATGCAAATGGACTTAAGAAAGCTATTAAAACCGATCACGTACCAGTATTTGATGTTCGTAAAGAATCTGAATACCTTTCTGAACACGTTATAGATGCCAAAAACACTCCACTGGATTTTTTAAATGACCATCTTTCAGAGTTCCCAAATAAAAAAGCCTTCTATGTACATTGTGCAGGTGGTTACAGAAGTATGATCGCGTCATCTATTTTAAAAAGCAGAGGAGTTCACAACCTAATAGATGTAAAAGGCGGATTTAAAGATATTAAGGAGACAGATATACCGGTAAGTGAATTTGTTTGCCCAACAACATTATAAGTAAATTAAAAACTAAAGCTTGATTGAGTTTTTTTGATGCTGCCCTATGGTAGTTTGATTGATGTAAAAGAGGATACTTTTTAAAAAAAGCTTCCTCTTTTTTTTTTTGATTTGTTTTCTGCTATGTAACCAGTGTTACTGTTCTAAACCTATCCAATCTATACCTTTAAGTAAAATTAAAAGAACATGGAAACAATACAGAATAACGAAGTAATAAGTATTCCCAGAATTGGAGACATAGCACCTGATTTTGAAGCCGTAACCACTAAGGGAAAAATAAAACTATCAGAATTTGCGAAGGATAAATGGATAGTAATGTTCTCTCATCCTGCAGATTTTACGCCAGTATGTACTACGGAAATGAGCGGATTTGCCATTAGAAAACCAGAGTTTGATGCGCTTGACACAGAACTTTTAGGTTTAAGTATTGACAGTGTACATGCACATTTAGGTTGGGTACAAAACGTACGCGAAAATACAGGTGTCTACTTTGATTTTCCTATCATAGCGGATTTGGATATGAAAGTATCCAAAAAATATGGAATGCTTCAACCTAATGAAAGTGAAACTGCAGCAGTTCGTGCCGTTTTCTTTATTGACCCTAAGAAAAAAATTCGCCTAATAATGTACTACCCTTTAAACGTTGGTAGAAACATGGACGAAATTCTAAGGGCGCTAGAGGCATTGCAAACATCGGACAAACATAAAGTTGCTATGCCATTAGATTGGAAAAAAGGTGAAAAAGTCATTGTTTCTCCTCCAAAGACTCTAGATGAACTTAACAGTCGTATTTCAGATGATACTTTAGAAAAGGTAGATTGGTATTTGGCCAAGAAGAGTCTAAACTAATTTTATTGGTTGGTTGTGAAAGTAACGGTCATATTCATAGATCGTTACTTTCTTTTATTGAATATTAATTTTAAATAAAATACAATGTCATTTTTAAGCACCCTATTTGGTAAAAAAGAAAAAGCTACTGGCAACATTAGCATATTAAACAAGAATGAATACGCTACCCAAATCATCACCAACAATATAAAACCAATTGATGTAAGAACAGCATCTGAATATGCTAGTGGCCATATAAAAAGTGCAATTAATGTAGATCTATTTAAACCCAGTAATTTTAAGAATTATTTTGAAAAATTAGATAAAGAAAAAGCGGTTTATGTGTATTGTAGGTCTGGTGCAAGAAGTCAAAAAGCCGCACGCAAGCTTTTAAACATGGGCTTTGAACAAGTGTATGATTTAAGAGGTGGTTATAATGCTTGGAAATAATATAAAATTGATTAAAAAATGAAACAGCTCACTTTAATACTTGGAGTGCTTTTTATTATCGGGTGCAAAGATTCACCAAAAATTAAACAAGGACCTATAGATAAAGTTGTAAATGAATCTGTCAATACTAATGATAATGCCGGTATTCTAAAAAACAATGATAGTCTATTAGTGGAAAAAGGTAAAATGTATGCACAGAGTACACAAAAGGTCTTAGGCAGGAACTTGCTACTTAACATTCAAAATAATGGTGTACTGGGTGCCGTAGCATTCTGTAATGAAAAGGCATATCCACTAACAGATAGTATGGCAATTGTGCATCATGCAAAAATTAAAAGAGTTAGTGACAAACCAAGAAATACCAATAACCAAGCAAACAAAAAAGAGCTTGAGTATATTGAAAGTTTTAAATCAAAAATCAAGAATAACGAATCTTATGAACCTATACTAACCACTGAAAATGGCAATACCCAATTTTATTTACCAATTGTCACTAATACCATGTGTCTAAACTGCCATGGTGTACCAGAAAAGAATATAGACCCAAAAGTCACCCATTTATTACAAGAAAAATATCCAAATGACAAGGCTATTGGCTACAAGGAAAATGAGGTTAGAGGTATTTGGAGCATAAGTTTCAACAACGAACAAAATAATTAAACTATGACATCAATAATTCCTATTCAAAATTTAAAATGTGGCGGCTGCGCCAAAACAATAATATCCAAACTTGAAGAAATTCCTACTGTTACGAATGTATCGGTAACTATTGAAACGTCATCGGTTTCTTTTGATGTTTTAAAGCAAGAAGATATTGCTACGGTAAAATCAAAATTAAAATCTATTGGTTACCCAAGTCTAGATGAAGAAAATTCGGTACTCTCTAAAGCAAAGTCTTTTGTGAGCTGTGCCACGGGCAAGCTATCAGATTAAACCCAAAAGCTACCAAGAAGAAGTAATTACTGATTACTTCTTCTTTTTTTAAAACCGTGAGTTATCTGACCTATAAAATTTTGTGGTAAATCTTCATCTCCAGGATAACCCAATTTAACCTTACCACTATCTTCAGGTATGTAATTGGTCTTAAAAATATAATCCCATACACTTAAACTAATACCAAAATTAACACCATATCTACCAGGTGGCAAATCATAGGCATGATGGTACAAATGCATCACCGGGTTATTTAATACATACTTAAGAGGTCCCCAAGTAATCTTTATATTTGAATGGTTAAAATGCCCAATGGCTATGGCAGCAAAATGTACAATATAGGCTTGCTCCGGCTCAAATCCACCAAGGATCATAACACCGAATGTTTTTAAAGGCTTATAAAAAATATTCTCCATCCAATGGTAACGAAGATGTGCTGCAAAACCCATTTCCTTTACACTATGGTGCACTTGGTGAAAATTCCAAAGAAAAGCGTACTTATGCAATAATACATGGGTAAACCATTGTACAAAATCCAAGACGATAAAAAATAATAACAATTGACCCCACATAGGCCAATGTGATGTGTCTATTAGAGCCAAACTATTAGCCTTAATGCCTATATCTTCAAAGAACACCCCTAGTATTTTGTAAATTCCACTAATGGCAATAGCAAATAAAAAGAAATTGAAAAACATGTAAAAACCATCTAACCAAAAGTCTTTTCTAAAAACACCTTGTTCTTTTCTCCACGGAAAAGTAATTTCCAAAAACCAAACAACAAGTGAAATTAAAATGAGTCCCCAGAAATAGTTAAGGTACCATGGTACATTGAAAATGATAGATTTCCATGTCCAACTTAATGTTCCTGTTATTGCATTTAAAAACGCCTCTATATATGCTTCCATGAAATAGATTTTTACAAAAATACCACATTTAAATCCTGAAATATGTAACCTATGTTACCTATACATTCCTTATGAATGCAATACCGAATATGACCAAAATCATACACTATTATTTTGATTTCCTTTACATTGCGGTAATATATTTACCAAAATTCAATAGGTTTATTTTGTCTATTAAAGGTTAAAAACATTACATAATTTAAAACAACACATCATGAAAAAAAATATGGGAAGTACAGACCGTTTTATTAGAATATTTATTGCCGTTGCTCTCCTAACCACCTTTTATACCGATACCGTTACAGGTACCTTAGGATATATAATGGCCGCTATAGCCGGTATTTTAATATTAACAACCTTTGTCAGTTTTTGTCCGCTTTATACGTTACTTGGAGTAAATACTTGTAAAATAAAGTAAGATTTTTTTTCCTGTTCATTAATTGCCCTATTTCATAAATTTTACATAGCACGGATACTATTTTAAGCTTATGTAACATTTGTTACACATACAGCAATATTTAACCGTTATATTTATTAAATTCTAAATAAAATAGATAAAAAATGAACAATCATCATCAGGTATTGATTATTGGGGGCGGTACTGCTGGAATTATGGTTGCAGCCCAACTCATTAATCAAAAGAAAGTAAAGGACGTTGCAATTATTGAACCCGCAGACACCCATTATTATCAACCTGCATGGACGCTAGTGGGTGCCGGTACATATAATTTTGAAAAAACGGCCAGGCCCATGTCTTCGGTTATTCCTAAAAATGCTACATGGATAAAAGATAAGGCAACAGGTTTTAACCCCGAAAACAATATTATACACACAGCATCTAAAGGAGATATCACGTACGATTATTTAGTAGTTGCACCAGGTCTTGCATATGATTTCAGTTTAGTACCTGGCTTGGGCGAAGCTATAGATAAAGGTGTGGTCTGCAGTAATTACACAAATCCGCAACATACTTGGAATGTTATTAAAAATTTCAAAGGCGGTACCGCACTTTTTACGCAACCAACAACCCCAATTAAATGTGGTGGAGCACCACAAAAAATAATGTACTTGGCTGAAAGCCATTTTAAAAAAAGTGGAATCCGTAAAAAAACCGATGTAATTTTTGCTACAGGTGGTACGGTTATTTTTGGTGTAAAGAAAATTGCAAAAACATTGATGGAAGTAGTTGACCGAAAAGATATCAACCTTAGATTTCATCATAAATTGGTTGCTGTAGATGGTGATAAACAAATTGCGTGGTATGAAATGGGTAAAGAGATTACTGCTGGTGGGTGTGTCGTAATATCAAATAACAATGAAGATGACTTAAAACTAGACGAAAAATTTCAATATAATTATAAAGACGTAAAAGTTAGCGTTGATGGTAACCGTTATGGAATTCATTATGATATGATGCATACCGCTCCACCTTCTGTAGCCCCTAAATTTGTAAAAGATTCAACATTAGTTAACGCTGCGGGTTGGTTAGATGTTAACCATCAAACTATGCAACATAATACCTATGCCAATATCTTTGGCTTGGGCGATGTCGCTGCCTTACCAACTGCTAAAACCGGGGCGGCAATTCGTAAGCAGGTTCCTATAGTAGTTGATAATTTAAACCATTTGATGAATAGTCATAAAATGGGGTCCATGTCTTATAACGGTTACTCTTCTTGCCCATTGGTTACGGACTATGGTAAGATGGTATTGGCCGAATTTGATTATGACAATAACTTCACTCCGGACCCTAAATTGAAAAGAATGCTCATAAGCGATTCTTCTAAAGAACATTGGAGATTATGGATGCTTAAAAAATATGGTCTACCCTACTTATATTGGAATAAAATGATGAAAGGTAAAGATGTTTAGGATAAAGAAAAATCCCTATTACAACAGGGATTTTTTTATGCTATTAAAAGTTATAGTTAATAATTAAATCTAAGTGAAACATATTTACCTTATTAAAGATGAAATTAGGGTTATCAGGTATATCACCATTCCCAATTTTAGAGGTAAGCAATAGCTCTGGTCGTAGATTTTTAAGATTCTTCATTTTAAAGAAAATATCTAAATTAATATGGGTGTAATTAGGCATTGCATATTTATTTAAAATAGCATTGGTTACATCTGGTTTCCAATGATTTCCAATACTTAATATTGACATAAGATTTAGATCTTTTGAAAGGGTAAGGTCTTTTTTATAATTGAATACTAAAGCATGATTATCTGCTGAACCTTCGCTACGTTCACGCTTTTGAAAACTAAACAGGTCTTCTCTACCCCATTCTCGTGGCGATAGAAATTGACCATTTGGCAAAATTCTATTATAACTTAAAGAAATTAGCCCTGCTTCACTTTTATACGACATTTTCAATCCTAAAACATCTGCGGTATTTTGATTAAAATAACGAAGGGCATCCGTACGATTACCGCCATTGCCCACTTTATTTTGATGTAGCCACTCCCCTTCTATTTGTACAGATTCAGACAACTTATAAGAGGGTTTAATGTAGAACGAATTGTATATATTGTCTACAAATTGATTCCATATATTCAGCTTTAAATCTTCTGTTATTTCAAGATTGGCATTTGCCATTATTACATAATCAGACGTTGTATTATTGGTGTATTGAGAAGCATCACCATTTTTATTTCTACCCACAGGGTATGTTCCAATGCTCTCCCCAATACCATAAAACTCTCCTGTTGATCTGGGCGCTATTTCATTTAATACACCCAATTGAAATTTTGACTTCTCCGAATTAAAATTGTACCATAAACCTTGTACTAAAGTAGGTATCATTCTACCGTCTTCAGGATTGACCAGTGGCGTATTGATCTTCATTCTACCCAAGGTAAAAGAATGTTGTTTTAAATGATATTTAGCATACAATTCCCCTAATAAAAAGACGGCATCGTTTTCTAAATTCAACCTATCAAATAATCCTTCTTCATATCTACTTAATTTACCTGTAGTAGCATCTGGATTAGTTAAATCTTGCAGACCCAAATTTGTTGAATTATATAGGGCAGCCCCTATTTCCAAGCCCTTAAGTAATTTATATTGATATTTAAGTTTTCCTCCTGTTGCCAAAGCATTGAAATCTTTAAGATTTCCTTTATTGGCGGTCATCATATAATAGGTTCGCCATTGACCAGAAAGCTCTCCTCTTTTCTCAACCAACACAGTGTCTTGAGCAATCGAAAAAATAGGCAAACAAAAAATGAACAGATATAGTAATCGCATGTAGGTTATTTGGTTTTTGTAATCCCGTATTTCTCTTTATAGAAATCCATTACTGGTGGAAAAGGTCCGTATTTATGCTGCTCGGGCATAAAATCATCTGCCCACGGTCCGTACGGCGTAGACACTGGTTTTAGTTTTTTATCTGGATAATCGTTTTCGGTGTTTAATTTATGCGGTCTAGAAAAACTGTTGATGTATCCTGCTACATGATATGCTTCTTCATCCGTAAGTTTAGGATTGTCCCAAGTGGCCTGCAAATAAGGCATGTTACTTTTTATAAACTCTGCCGATGTTATCACCCTGTTCATACCTGCACCATCATTATAGCTATCTGGACCCCATAATGGCGGATACGTATAGCTTTTACCATCGACCGCATTAAGAACGCCAGCTCCATTTTCACCATGACAAATAACACATTCCTTTTGGTATACCTGTTTCCCTTTTTCCAAGTTCACGGCAACAGCAGGAATCTTAATTTTTGGATATCCCTTGAATTCAGCCTTCCTCTCCTTAGGCAATCCTTCACTGAGCCAATCCATATAGGCAACAATAGCCACAAGTTTATCTGAATCTTGCGGAAGCATTCTACCATTCATGCTTCGTTCCATACAGCCATTAATACGATCTTCAATAGTGCCTATTTTATTCCCTCGTCCTCCAAATTGTGGAAATCGCTCCAAAATGCCCACCCATGAACCAGAACCTGCCTGAGCTCCTTTTTGTAAATGACAATTGGAACAGGCCAGATTGTTACCACTGTATCTATCTTCAAAATTTTCAGCATTAGGACCCATATATTTTGAAGTTTCAGCTATTAAATAATAGCCTTCCTTAACCTTTTTGGGCATATTGGGCAACTCTGATAAAGCATCTTTAGGTTTCCAATTAGCGGTAGAAACATTTTTATCAGTCTCATTATGTATTTCCTTATTAGAACTTGGTCTGTAAGTCATTAACCATGTAAATATTATACCTACCAAAACAAAGACTATTGTAAATAGCTTAAAAAGTTGTTTTGCCAATACCCGTAATTCATCCATGGAAATGTAATCTAAGACTAATTTAAATAACGAATCTATAATTATTGCATCAATATGACAGTAACCTTTGTTACACTTGCGTTAAATGCTTTAACTTACTTTCATTACTTTCTAAAAATGCTGACATTAGTAACAATCAAACCAATTTTATACTCATTTTAAATACCACGAAAACATGAAAAAAATATTTATACTATTTATAACCCTTATGACCATACAACTTACTACTGCCCAAGAATGGACTACCCCAATTATAGAAGGATACGGAAAAATTAAAGAGTTTAAAGATGTTGCCGTGCAACCTGATGCTTCTAAAAAATACAATCTAGTTTTTGACCTAAAGGACGACCGTGAATTGGACGGCATAAATATTGGTTATTTTAAAATTGCCCGTTTAATAAATATGTTAGGCGCAGGTGGAGTTTCTGCCGATAATATAAATATCGTTGCAGCTATACATGGGGGTGCTACTTTTACCGCCTTGAACGAAGAAAAATATACTGCCAAATACGAAAAGAAAAACCCCAATACAGAAGTCATAAAGCTATTAAAAGAATATGGTGTCCAGTTTTATGTTTGTGCACAGGCTACAGCAGCCAGAGGTATTGCGGCAGAAGACTTAAATTCGAATACCGAACTAGGTTTATCTGCTATGATGGTACTTGCCAATTACCAATTGGATGGCTATATATTAATGCCTTAAATTTATTAAAGGCAAATAGACACGTATTTTCTAATACCATATGAATTATACTTGAAATGGCTTTACATAGCTTTGGTTAAAATTTCTTAAAATTAAGGTCATGTAACCAAGGTTACCGTATTTTCTACGACTATAAATTAAATTTATCAAAAATTATTATAACAATAAGAACAACTTATCAATACGAACAACTTAAATAAATAATTATGACAAATTCTAGTTTATCAAATATTGGTCTAAATACAGAAAGCTCTAAGAAAACTGCAACTCTATTAAACGATTTGCTTTCTAACTATCAAATGTTCTATATGAATCTTAGAGGTTTTCATTGGAATATAAAAGGAAAAAAATTCTTTGAACTTCATCTTAAGTTTGAAGAATTATATAATGACGCCTTGGTCAAGGTCGATGAAATTGCAGAACGCGTACTTACTTTGAGCAATACCCCTATTCATACTTTTGCCAATTATCTTGAAATTTCGGAAATAAAAGCGGCTGAAAATGTGGTAGATGGCGATAAGGCTGTTGACCATATTATTGATAGCTTGGGTATTTTACTAAAAAAAGAAAGAACCGCTCTTAAAATAGCCTCCGAAGCCGATGATGAGGGTACGGTGGCTTTAATGAGCGACTATATTGTTCAACAAGAAAAATTAGTTTGGATGCTATCTGCCTATAAAGACTAATTTAAAAAAATGTGTTTGAGAATCCTGAAACCTTATGCTAGTTTCAGGATTTTTTTTGTGGAATCATCACCCCTAACCTCGTGATGGTACACAATTTTCATTCCTATTTTTATAATTATGTATCCTATGTTATTCGTCTCTGAACAGGGAAGTTTAATTCCAAGTATTTAGGCATGATTTTAACAATCCTATGATATATAAGTAACCATTGTAACACAGGAAAAATACACCGTTTCGTATCTTTGTAATCATTCTTAAAAAAGGTGATTATGGAAAATTTGGATGCTGCAAGATTACAAATGGCGTTTACCCTTATTTTTCATATTGTTTTCGCCTGTATTGGTATGGTTATGCCGTTTTTTATGGTGGTTTCCCATAAAAAATGGTTGAATACACGTAACCCTATTTACCTTACCCTTACTAAATCTTGGCAAAAAGGTGTTGCTATTTTCTTTGTAACCGGTGCAGTATCCGGTACCGCTCTTTCTTTTGAATTAGGTCTGCTCTGGCCTGAGTTCATGAAACATGCGGGACCTATAATTGGCATGCCATTTTCGCTTGAAGGTGCTGCTTTTTTTGTAGAAGCGGTCGCTTTGGGCTTTTATCTCTATGGATGGAAAAAAATACCCGAAAAATTTCACTGGTTTACCGGAATCATTGTTGGTATATCTGGGGTAATGTCCGGTATTTTAGTAGTTTCCGCTAATGGTTGGATGAACGCACCATCGGGTTTTGACTATATAAATGGGGAATTTTTAAATATAGACCCCATAAAAGCGCTGCTGAACCCTGCATGGTTTACACAGGCCCTACATATGACGCTTGCTGCCTTTACGGCCACAGGATTTGCCGTAGCAGGTATTCATGCCTACCAAGTCTATAAAAAACGTAATGTTGAGCTTCATAAAAAAGCTTTTAAAATAGCGATAACCTTCGCTGCAATTGCTGCCATTTTGCAACCGCTAAGCGGAGATCTTTCTGCAAAGGATATTGCGAAGCGGCAACCTGTTAAGTTGGCCGCCATGGAAGCTCACTACGAAACACAAAAAGGTGCCCCTCTTTATATTGGTGGTATTTTAGATAACGATACCCAAGAGGTCAAGTACAAACTAGAAATACCGAAGGCTTTATCTTTCCTAGCTTTTGGCGATTTTAATGCAGAAGTAAAAGGCCTAAACGATTTTCCCAAAGATGAACAGCCCAATGTTGCCATGGTCCACTACGCTTTTCAGACCATGGTTGGCCTGGGTACCCTTCTAATGTTTGCCGGTATTCTATTTTTTGTGGCCAAATTCAAAAAGAAATCTTGGTTCAATGCATCAAAGTTTTGGTTGTTATTTTCATTTTTGGCTCCTCTGGGCTTTATAGCATTAGAAGCTGGGTGGATCGTTACTGAAGTTGGCAGGCAACCTTGGATCATACATAACATTATGAAAACCAAAGATGCGGTTACCCCAATGCCGGGTATCGTATTCAGCTTGTACACCTATATTGCCATTTACACCATTTTGACCCTTGCGGTTACTTGGTTAATGGCAAGGCAAATTAAGTTTTTGAACAATGTTAAAACCTATGAAACATGATTTACGTTGTACTAGCCTTTCTTGCCTTGTCATTATTGCTCTATGTTTTGTTGGCAGGTGCCGATTTTGGAGCGGGAATCATTGAGCTTTTCTCTTCCAAAGAAAATCAAGCTATTAACAAGAAAACGGTATACCAGGTAATGGGTCCCGTTTGGGAAGCAAACCATATTTGGATCATCATATTAATAGTAATTCTATGGATAGCTTTTCCTAATTACTATAACATTCTAGTACTTGCCTTGCATATTCCGTTGACCCTGGTATTACTTGGTATAACACTTAGGGGTGTTGCCTTTGTATTTAGATACTATGATGCTTATAAGGACAATTCCCAGGTTTTATACGATTGGATGTTTAAAATCTCAAGCCTCATTACGCCTATTTTCTTAGGTCTTACCATGGGTGGCGTGGTCGGTGGTGACATTATAAATCCGTCTGAAATGGAGAATCACAACTTTTTAGAGGTTTATGTTTTTTCATGGTTCAATGTTTTTTCTATACTTACTGGTTGCTTTTATGCGGCACTCTGTGCCTTTTTGGCTTCTGTATTTTTAATTGGCGAAGTAGACAACACTAGTAAATCCATGTACATGAGAAAAGCCTCTATTGCAACCATCGTAGTCGTTTCTTTAGGTTTTATTACCCTACTTTATGGCTATTACTCAAATATTGCTTTTGTGGTAGATTTTATAGGTAACATTTGGTCTATCTCCGCGATAATCATTTCGGGTAATTTATTGTTTCCCCTTTGGAAAAGTATTAAATCTGGAAGAAGAATAATCTCAAGGGCACTTGCGGGACTGCAAATATTCTTTATTCTTTTTGCGGCCACCATTACACATTTTCCAAACGTGCTTTTTACAACGACCGGTAGGGTAAGCATTTACGAGCAACCTGTTCCTGAGAGTGTTATGGAGGTTCTGGGCATTTCATTGATCATTGGTGGTATATTAATAATCCCTGGTCTGTTTCATTTACTTAAGTCTTTTAAATTGATTAAACTTTTAGAACGTTAACTTGTGTAACTTAGGTTACCAAGCAAGTGTCAAAATTTTTATTTCTTTGCAAATCAAAAAAATACTATGAATTTAATTTACGATCCCTGGCCGTGGTATGTGGCCGGACCTTTAATTGCAGGTACCATGTTTGTACTACTTTATATAGGTAAACAGTTTGGTATGTCATCCAACCTTAGAACTATGTGCTCTATTGGTGGTGGTGCTAAATATGCTGATTTTTTCAAATTCGATTGGAAGGCGCAACGTTGGAACTTAGTTGTTGTCGTAGGTGCTGTTATAGGCGGATTCATAGCTTCTGAATTCATGTCTAACAATACCGTAAAGATAAATCCCGATGTTGCCCAACAGCTTTCAACGGACTACGGAATTGAAAGTGCGGGCGAGGCATATTTGCCTCCAGAACTTTTTGCAACTGAAAACCTTTCTGATCCTTTTGTTTTAGCGGTGTTGATTTTAGGCGGATTCATGGTTGGCTTTGGTGCTCGTTATGCGGGTGGCTGTACCAGCGGACACGCGATATCCGGACTAAGTAATTTACAACTGCCTTCTTTAATTGCCGTGATCGGTTTCTTTATTGGTGGTTTGGTTATGATTCACCTTTTATTCCCCCTAATTTTTAGTTAATATGAAATATTTAAGTTATTTGACCATAGGTATATTTTTCGGTATCATCATGTATAAATCTGAAGCTGCATCATGGTTTCGTATTTATGAGATGTTCCAATTTGGGTCTTTTCACATGTACGGAATCATTGGCTCTGCTCTTGTTTTAGGGGTAATTGGTGTTCAGGTTATAAAAAAATATAATATCAAGGCCATTGGTGGAAAAGAAATGAACTTGCACCCAAAAAGAAAAGGTGTTACCAATTATTTAGTAGGCGGAATCATTTTCGGTTTAGGATGGGCTTTAGCAGGTGCTTGCCCAGGACCAATGTATGTACTTGCCGGAGCTGGTTATCTTTCCATCTTAATCGTTATTGCCAGTGCTATTTTAGGTACTTTCATATATGGCGTTTTAAGAGATAAACTACCACATTAAAAATACAGATTTAGTTTTCGGTAGATAATTTTGGTGACAGCCATAACCACCCTACCCCTAACAAAAACAATATATAGAACAGCATAAGAGAAATAGGACGGTTAACCATAACCGTCCTATTATCTTTAGGATCATTACTAAATTGTTTTTTGTTCGCAGCTATCTTTTTGGAAGCTCTTAAAGATTGCCAATCGTTGACATCATACACATAATAAGAAAATGATGTAGTGCTATCACCCTCCACTGCTAAGGTATTCCACCCTTTTTTCTTCGGATATGTCGTTGCCGAAAATTTAAAAGGAACTGCTGAATTCTGAAGCAACGGAACACGATTACCTTCATTATTTACCACCGACAATTCTTCTAAATTTGTTCGTAACTCAAATTTAAAAGGCTCACTTACTTTGGGAAATGCAGTTTGCGCTTCCCAATCGACCGCCTGTTCTTTTTGCTTTACAATTTTATCTAAAATTTGGGTCCATATTTTCGCATAAGCTTGCTCTTCTCCTTTTAAAAGCAACTGATAACTATTTAACAATGTTGTAGTTGCAACTCTACCTAAGCCCAATTGTTTGTAATAGGATAAATTTCCTAATTCATTAGCATTGATAGGGTTTAAAGCAAATGCATCATTGAACCGAAATGGATAATTTTCCACGGTTATGTTAGCATTCGGCAATTGAAATTCATTTCTACCATCTCTTTTAAAACCAAAATAAGAAGTTTTAGCCCCTAAATTAAAAAGCTTCTCACTTGGCTGTATAAACAATCCCAATCCGTTTTCACGAATGCTATTTTTAAAATTGCTCTTGACAGATTTTACAAAATTAAAATAGGTTTCCGTATCTACTATTACCGCATCATATTGCTTTAAAGATTCCGATGAAAATTGATATATCGGTGATGCCTTCGTATTAAAATATTCAAATTTATACTTGCCTTTGGTAAGCTGACTACGAACAGTTACTTCGTAACCCTCATCAGCCAAAAAGTTCTTTAGATATTTAGTTTCAAACGTAGGAAAAGTGTTTAAAATCAAGATACGCACCGGTTCCTTTTCTAGAATAGTTATGGGTATTGGGTTGGTCTCGATCCTATTTCCTAAACTATCTTTTTCCGCCAATTGATATACAAAATTACCACTGACCTTGGGTACTGCTTTCAATGAAAAATCAAGTATAGAAGCATCACTAAACCGAAGAGAATCCAGCCCATTTCCTCTCGAGTCTTGCAGTACCAAGAAAGAACTTTTTTTGGGTTGGTCGTATTTGCCCTCCACAATCAGGTCTTCACCTAAATTCAACTGCTGGGTGAATTTTAACCTTGTAATACCCGGTGGTACTTCATTAGGCAAATAGGTTGTTGGGATACTATCCAATTTATAAAAATCAAATTCTTCCAGACCATTTCCAATAACCAATACACTGGTTAAGGAATCTAAACTCCCACGAATCGATTTCTTAGGATTATATTCCAGTATTTCCAAGCCTTTATAAACTCGCTCTAAGCTGTCCTTTTGATTTTTAACAAACCCACTAGTCAAAAGAAGCCCTTGTTGCTGCTGCCTTTCCACCTCTTTCGTAGGCTCTAAAACCATACACATCAAAGCAAGCACAGTTACGAATGCAACGACACTATTTAATACAAATCTGCCACTGCTTCTTGTAATCCATTCCTTGAAAACGAAAGCTACAAACACCAACAAACTACCCAAAATAATGGGTATCAACAATTCTTGCTGTAAAAATGAGAAACCATCAATCATACACTTCCAATTGTTTTAGAAATAGTGAATTGATTTCGTCTACATACATTTTTTTCGCACCGGGCTTTTGTGGCGTATCCGGTAAAGCCAATAACAAGCCTTTTTGCACAAACCGATAATTCTCGAGGGTTCTCCCTGTATTGTTCTCAATACTTTTTAACCCTTGTAACACCTGTAAATGCTTACCAGGATTGTCTATTGCCAATTGTGCCAGCTCATTGCCTGCAGCGGTGAAAAGGGCGGTATCATTCTCGTTATAAACCCCTTCTTTTTGCATCAATTGTTCTAATCGGCTAACTGCTTTTTCAATGGCTTCAAAAGGTTGTTCAGCCTCTTTAGACTCGTTCTTACTGTAATTTTTAATATCCTTTATTTCACCGGTCAACCTACTATCTTCTTTTATAGGTGGTGGATCAAAACCTATGCGATGTACATAAATACGGGCACTGTTTTTTATTTCTTGTATTAGTTTTAAAGCATCATACTGAAATGGCAAGGACTTTTCGGGCTCATATAGCCTTAAATACAGTTCGGCATCCCACATAATGCTTAATGCCTTTCGCAGTTTTGTTTTTAGTGATTCTTCAAATAAAGTGGATTCTTCTGGATTATCATGATTATGGAGGTAATCGTGCAAGGGATCTTCAGGTTCGGAATCATTTTTATTTTCGTGCTCATGTTGTTCTACCAAATTATGCTCATTATCACCATCATGGTCATGCATAAATTCTTTTAACATACTTTCTTGATCTTCAGCATGATCATGGTCTTCACCTTCTTCATGACTTTCGATCTCGGCAGGCGCTTCTTCCATCTCAGATTCATCGCCCATAAACTGACCGTATTTTAAACGCAACGCTTTTTGGTCAAACCCGAGTTCATTACTTCTCGACTTAAATTCTTGAATTGAAATGGTGGGTTTATCCTTTATTAATTTCTCGGTATCTATAATCAGTTGTCGCTGACTTCTAAAATAATCAGGCATTTGGTCTACGCCTAAAGTTCCTTCTACACCAAATTGCTCACCAACTGTATCTTTAATCACAGCGAAGTACGTTTCACTACGTGATACATTTCGTTTAGGTCGTTTTTCATCAAACGCTTCTATATAAAAATATAGCTCGTCGCCCATTTCCATATTTATGGCATTTAAATCCAATGTTTTTGTTGCTCGTACTGATTTCGTTCCTTTTGAAATGGTTTCCTTAAAACTTAATTTCTCTTCCCTGAACTTCACCGATTCTCCCGATCCTTTACTTACGGTTGCTATGATATAGGCTTCATCAATTCCGAAATCATCGGTAATTGCACTTTGTAGTTCGACAACCTTTTTGTCTGAAAAATCAAAATAGGTATACTGCTCCAATCCTAAAATCTCTATTTCTGGCGGATTATCTGGTATCGCTTCCAACGAGAATAAATCGGATGTAAACTTCGTTCCTTCTTCATTTTTAAATTTGAAGCTGTAAAAACCCGAAGTTGTTAATGGCAATTGAATTTGGTACCCTAAACCGACTTTCCGTAAAGGCTTTAATTCTCCCATCATATCCAATACCGGGTCATTGACCGTATGATCAAATTGAAGTTTCCACTGTACTGTTGATCCTTTTACCGCCTTAATATTTGGTTCTTTTGTAGTTGTACTGCCCAATCTGGTATAAGAGGGATACAGCACTTTAATTTCTTGTGTTTCTATTTTTGGAACTATGCTTTTACCTTTTAAACTATCCGTTGCTATAAATTGAATTTGTTCTGAATCATTGGGATTATTCAACACTTGATCAACCCCACTGAATACTTGTAACTTATCAATTACGAACCCAAGTATTACGCAGCCTAACAAAACTAATAGCGCTTGTTTTATGGCGTTTGGCGGAGTCAAAGAACCCAACTTACCAGAAAGTTCTTGAGCAACTTTATAACGTTGTAATTTGGCTAGATTGGATAACGAATCTTCTGGTTGCAATAGGAGTCCGCTACTAAAAGACGCTTCTGAAACATGGGCATCAACATATATGCTTGTGGAATATAAATTATGCTGCCAAGGTTTTTTTATCAGTATAAAAAGTAACAAACCAATGAGGAGCGACACCAAGCTAATCACTACATTTTTAGTAATAAAATAACATAGCACCGCAAAGCCCAAGGCATACAATACAACCTCAGCATATGACAATAACTGCCATCGCTTCTGAAATTTCATCAAGTGTATTTTGCCCGATTCCATTACTGTTTGCGTTTATGTGCCACAAAGCGTTCTGCCAATAACAATGCAAATAAGACCAACCATAAATACGGATTCACATTCCAGCTTGCCAATTGTTTTTGCTTCTTTTTACCAGGTGTATAAGTGGTTTCCAATTCTGATGCCGTTACAGATCTATGATCTACTTCTGCCAATAGCCGTTCTACCTCGCTGTTTACATCTAAAACGCCCAGCAACTTCTCTGTTAACCGTTCTGATACTGCATTTTCTGAGTTGATATGCTTGGTAAAATAAAATTTGTTATCATCTTCCCCAACAGTTATGATGGATTGCGCCATTGTATCTTCTTTCCAAACTAAAAGCTTCTGATCAGTTTTTGGATATTGCTTATTACTCAACCAAATAACTACATCGGCTTCTTTGTTTGTAAAATCGTCAATATCTGATTTCGTTTCCACCATAATTTCCCTATCCAAGTAAACAGAAAGTGCTTTTAAGGCTGCTTCTACATATGTTTTATCGGCTGTTAGACTATCGGTATATATTATAGATACTTCGATTGGGTCTTGAGTAAACACTGGTACGGATTTACTAGCTCCATTCTTAGAGACCACAAGACTATCACCCTGTGCATTAAGTGCATATTCACTTCCTAGCGTTATTAGCTCATTGCTGATTTTTGTTTCATCAGAAGCGCTCCTTGCCGCATACAATTGTAATTGGTTTTCTTTATTATAAGCTAATAATGGATGTTCTTTTGGTAAGGCGGAGTCGATTACTATCCAATTAATATGATGTTTGGTTTCTGGTCTTGCTCCTTTTAATCCGCTTGCCAATCCGGTTGTAAAAACAACAATGCTATCGGTATGTAAACCATCCATTTCAGATGCTAATGCCCAATAGTCTTGTACATCATGTTCATTTATTGTTTGCTCTTCGTTTTCTATGAGTGGTAAACCATTTTTAAAAAGTCTTATTTCCTGACTTTCACTTAATTCATTAAAACGGGACATGAAAGAAAACTGCTGCGCAAGTTCGGGTTCCACCATATAGGTGAGGGTCTTGTTACTCACTTTTGCATGCCATTGCGGTTTTGCCATCAGTATAACCAACAGCGAAATAATACCTATGCGTAACAATAACAACCACCACTCATTCAATTGAATGCTGCTAGATTGCTTCGATTTTGATTCTGATAACAATTGAACGCTGCCAATTTTTATGGTCTTTGCCTCTTTCTTACTCCATAAATGAATTACTATTGGAACCAAAAGTCCCAATAAAGCCCATAAATATGAAGGATGTGCAAATGACATACTAATTGATTCTTTTTCGTTGTTTTAAAAATAATTGAAGCGCTTCCCCTAATGGTGTATCCATTCTAAAAACATGGTGATCTATTCCGTTAGACAGCAATTCTTCCTTGATTTTTTTTAGCCTTATCTCCAGCGCATTCAAGTATTCGGTTTTAGTCTGCTTCGTATCCACCTTTATTCTTGCCCCTGTTTCCCAATCTTCAAAAGTGATATTAGCACCGTAATTGAAATCCATTTCCGCAGCACCCATAATTTGCAAAACCACTACTTCGTTCTTGGCGGATTTTAATCCCTTTATAAATTTTGAAATCTCTTCACCGGTTTCATACATATCCGTCAGGAAAAAAATCAGTTCCTTCCCTCCTCTGTTGGGTATGCGTTTATTTGAAATATGGGTTTCGGGCCACATGCCGGTATTTGAGAGATTGATGAGTTCTAGCAGCAATCTGTTATAATGCTTTTTATCTGCCTTGGGGTAAATACTGACCACATCACTTTCATTTAAAGCAAAAAGTCCAACAGCGTCACCTTGCTTATGAGCCATGTATGCTAATGTAGCTACCAAGACGCGTACAAAATCAACCTTCGATAAGTCCTTTTCTTTATGCAGCATTGAAGCACTGGCATCGACAATAAACTTAATGGTTACCTGACTCTCAATTTCCGATTGTTTAATATAGTACCTGCCCGAACGTGCCAGCATTTTCCAGTCCAGCAATCGTAAATCGTCGCCGGGTTCGTAACCTCTGTACTGACTAAACTCCATACCAGGACCCACACTGGCACTTCTATTTAAACCAGATGTAAAGCCCTCGACCACAATACGTGATATCAAGGAAAGTCCCTCAACCGTATTGATGACCTCTGGTTTTAATAAATCGTGATAGTCCTGTTTTGCCATGTACTCGGTAATGTAGCGTTGTTTATTTACCTTTTATTTCAATAGCATTTAATAAATGCGTAGCCACTTTATCTGATGTTATAGCTTCTGCTTCTGCTCTAAAATTGACCAAAACCCTATGGCGAAGTACTGGCAATGCAACTTCCTTAATATCATTTAAGGTTACCGCTAACCGACCTTCTAACAATGCATTAGCCTTTGCGGTTAAGATCATTGCTTGACCTGCTCGCGGTCCTGCGCCCCAATCTACCCAGTCTTTTACATAAGAATCCGTAGTGGTTTCTGGTCGTGTTGCCCGTATAATATCACTAACAAAACTAATAAGGGCATCACTGATCGATACTTCACGTACCAATGCTTGCAAGCGTACGATATCTTCGCCTGAAATAACTCTATTTAGCTTCTTTTTAAAAGTTCCCGTAGTAGCTTTTAGGATGGCTTCTTCGTCCTTCTGCGTAGGATATCCAATTTTGATGTACAGTAAAAACCTGTCTTGCTGAGCTTCCGGCAGAACAAATGTCCCTGACTGTTCAATAGGGTTTTGTGTCGCTAGAATAAAGAACGGTTTATCTAACGGATAGGTTTTATCTCCGTAGGTTACCTCAAACTCTTGCATCGCTTCCAGTAAGGCAGCTTGAGTTTTTGGCGGTGTACGGTTAATTTCATCCGCCAGGATAATATTGGAAAATATAGGTCCCTTGTTGAATTTGAAGAACTTTTTACCTGTGGTATGATCTTCCTCCAAAATTTCGGTACCGATAATGTCCGAAGGCATTAAATCGGGTGTAAACTGTATCCTTTTAAACTTTAAATCGATTGCGTTTGCCAATGTCCTGATCATTAAGGTTTTTGCCAAACCGGGCACTCCTTCTAACAAAGCATGACCACCGGCTAAAAACGTAATCAATAATTGCGATACGGTTTCTTCTTGACCTATAATCACCTTTCCTATTTCTTGCTTTAAGGCATTCAATTTACCGGAAAGCATTTCTACCTCATCTGCAATGCGTTGTAATTCTTTATCCATTCAAAAATGTGTTTATGAGGTTAGGGCGTACATGACGATGTTTACCCCAAACCGTGTATTGTCTATTTTGTACCAACGTTTATTTCTAAAATCATAATCCCACTCGCAGCCGTAATCTTTATTACTGTACAATACCCCTATTCTTCCATTGATAACAATTGCCTTTAAATAATCATGCACCAAATCATCTCCCCAGCCGTTCAGCTCTTGTGATGTAATTGGCGGACCGTCTTCAAAATCAAAGAATATGGTATAGATTTCGTGGTCGTTGGGTATTTTTTTTAATGCGGATGGACCAAATATTTCTTCCATTTGCCTTTCAAAAGATTTAGCGAACAACCCGTCTATATCATGATTGCAATCATCTGCGAAAACAAAGCCTCCGTTGCGGACATATTTCTCAAAATTCTCTTGTTCCTTTTTGGTAAATTCCACCAATTTATGTCCTGAGATATAGCAAAACGGACTCTTAAAAATATCATCGCTGGCGAGGGTGATTATCTTTTCTTGGGTGTCAACTTTCAAGGTTGTATACTCCACCAATGAATTTAACAAGTTGGATGGCATACGCTGATCCACATCCCAATCGCCGGATTCATACTGTAATCTCGTAAAGAAAAATTCGTTGCTCAAGGGCAAGTAATTAGTGTTTTTATTCCGCTTAAAAAAGAAAACTGGTTGTTGTGAAGTGTCACAAACAACCAGTTTCTAATGTATTATTATTGATTAAACCGCATCTGAAAGACTGGTAAACGTAAAGTCGCGCACTTTCATATAGGGTATTAAATTACCATTGATACGTACTTGTTTTCCAAGGGTTTCTAGATTGTTTAACATGATGATCGGACTCTCATTAAACCTGAAGTTTTTTACAGGATATTTAATTTCTCCGTTCTCTATGTAAAAAGTTCCGTCCCTTGTAAGTCCAGTATACAATAAAGTCTGTGGATCCACACTACGTATGTACCACAAACGTGTTACTAGAATTCCTTTCTTAGTACTCTTGATCAAATCTTCTAAACTGGCATCGCCACCGGTCATAATCGCATTCGACGGAAAAGGAACTGGCTCAACACCTTTCTCTTTCGCCCAGAAACGATCATAAGCCAAGTTTTTAACAACTCCGTTTTCAATCCAACTTGTCTTTTTTAAAGGTTGCCCTTGTCCGTTCCAAGTTGCTGTAGGTACTTCTGGATTCAACGGATCAGAATAAATATTAACGCGTTCGTCAACTATTTTTTGACCTATTTTATTTTTACCATCTGCAGCAGACATAAAGCTTCTGCCTTCATCAGCCGAACGGGCATTCAAAGAACGGAACATATTACGTAACAAATCTGCCGATGCAGCTGGCTCTAATATTACCGTATATTTACCAGGCTCAATAGCTTTCGCTTCTCTAGAAAGTACTGCCTTGTCGATTGCGGTTTTTGCAGCTTCATCAGCATCGAACTTATCAACATCGTTAAAATCTCTTTTGACCCAGCCAGAACCGGTACCGTCATTGGTACGCATGGTAACGGTAAAATCAACATCCGTAGATTTATTGTAAGCGAACAAACCCTTAGAATTGATCATGGCGCTAAACCCTGCCGAGTCATTTAAAAAACCTGCTGCAGTAACATCTTTAGCATCTGCAGGCACAATACTGCTGCTCGCTACCTCAGCTCTGTATTCTGGAGTTATATTGGCGGTAGATTCACTAAACGTTATTGCCTCATCATACTCTTGCGGACCTAGAGGTTCCATAAATTCTGGATTCTCAGGTGAAAGTTGTGCCAATTCCTCTGCTCTTCTAACGACTTTTTCCAATGATGCGTCATCAAACTCATCTATTGTTGCCGTACCCGATTTTTTACCAAAACTAGACTGTACCGCCAGACTTTGGTTAGAACTGAATCCTGCCGTAGATACTGTATTACGTGCATACCTGATATTTCCGCTGTTATAACCACTTAGATTTATCTCGCAGGTATCGGCTTTGGAAAAGCTCAACGCCTTCTCCAATATTTTTTTTGCTTCTTCTTTTGTATAAATTGCCATTGTTGTCCTTTTTAAGGTGAACCAATTAAATGTTTCTACCAGTGTTAATTACGTTTACATCATTGAACCTGGCAGTAGAACTACCATGGGATACAGCGCTTACCTGAGAAGGCTGCCCTTTACCATCGAAGAATGTACCGAACAAACGGTAATCATCTTTATCGCAAATCTTAACACATGAATTCCAAAATTCTTGGGTATTACTTTGGTAAGCTACATCTTCTAACATACCTACTATTTCACCATTTTTGATTTCATAAAATACAGTTCCACCAAACTGGAAATTATAACGTTGCTGGTCAATAGAATACGATCCACGACCTGCTATATAAATACCTTTTTCTACATCCTTTATCATTTCTGCAATAGAATACTTTTCTTTCCCCGGTTCTAAAGAAACATTGGGCATACGTTGAAATTGAACATCGTCCCAACTTTGTGCGTAGCAACAACCATGAGATTCCTCTTCTCCGATCATATGCGCTTGATCACGTATGGCTTGGAAATTTGTCAATACGCCGTTTCGTACCAAGTCCCACTTCTTGGCTTTCACACCTTCATCATCATAACCAACAGCGCCTAAGGAACCGACTTGAGTCTTGTCCGCAACAAGGTTTACAATATCACTACCATATTTAAAGTTGCCCGATTTTAATTTATCCAATGAGGCAAAACTTGTACCTGCATAGTTGGCTTCATAACCCAATACACGATCCAATTCCAATGGGTGACCCACAGATTCGTGAATAGTCAATCCAAGGTGATTCGGTTCTAATACCAAATCATATTTACCGGCATCAACAGATTTTGCGGTCAGTTTTTCCTTTGCCTGTTTAGCCGCGATAGTGGCATCTTCCACCATATCGTAGCTGTTTCTGTATAATCGTAATCCTGCCGGACCATCTATTTTCTCAGATTCCAATCCGTCTAAATACTCATAGCCCATACCTACGGGCGCACTCATATTTTCCCTAGTTTTAAAAGTACCTGCAGATTTATCAACTGCGGTAACTCTCAAAGTAGGCCATAAACGGTGAATGTCTTGATCTATATAGGAACCATCTGTAGAAGCAAAGTATTTTTGCTCGTTAACCATGAACAAGGCGGAGTTCACAAAGTTTGCCCCATTATCCAAAGCAGCGGCATTTGCACTTAACAAAAGATCCACCTTTTCCGAAACAGGCACTTCTTTAAAATCTTTCTTTATAGGGGTTTTCCAAGACACCTCTCCGTATGCGTTTACGGGAGCCAACTTCACCGGTTCTTTTTGAATTTTAGAGTTTGCTTTTGCAATGGCAACTGCCTGCTCGGTAGCTTTTTTAATACCGTCTTCAGTTACGCTATTGGTAGAGGCAAATCCCCATGTACCATTGGCGATTACACGAATACCAATACCAAAAGACTCTGTATTGACCACGTTCTGCACTTTGTCTTCCCTGGTGAATACATACTGATTTAAATACCTGCCTATACGGGCATCTGCATACGTAGCGCCCAATGATTTAGCGGTATTCAAGGCAACATCTGCCATTCTCTTTTTCACCAAGGCATCCATACCCGGTTCCAGTAGTGCCTCTGTCGGGATGTCGTTACCTAGCAATAATGACGGCATCATCAATGCTCCGGCACCCAACCCGGCGTACTGTACAAAATCTCTTCTTTTCATGTGTTAGTTTTAAATTGGTTCTTTATAATACCATATGAAACTCTAAAGAATAACATATATAGTGAGTTTTTTTACTTTGTAAATTCTCAAAATTTGATATTCTTGAGAATTAAAATCAACTAGAATAAAAGGGATACACCTTCACTTTCAATCCAATCCTCTAAAAATAGAAAGGGTTTTATAACATTTATGTTAATCTTAACATAAAATATAACTTTAGTCGCTGTTTTTGAGATTAATGTAAAAATGTATAGGTCCTTTTATTTTTTTCTTTCTTAAGCATCTAAATTAATCATAACCCAAAATTCTATAATCGGCAGTATGTTCATTATACTATTTTACGACTTAAATGATTGTATATATGATTGATATCATAGATAACCTCTTAAAGGCTATCTAAATTTAGGCCATTATTAAACGGGGGAATATCATGAGAAGAAATTTAACAGAAAATGAATGCAAAAAAGTATTGGAACAAAACTATATAGGACGTTTGGCCTATATTTCTTCAGGATTTCCACATATAGTTCCTATTACGTACTTCTATGAAAGAGAAAGTAATACCATATTAAGTTATTCCGCAGAAGGACATAAGATACAGGCCATGCGAAAAAACAATGCCGTTAGTATGGCGGCAGATGAAATTTCTTCTATAGAAAACTGGACATCTGTTTTGGTACAAGGTACTTTTGAAGAATTGAGCCGTATAGACGCAAAACATATGCTACACGTATTTTCCGAAGGCGTTAAGAAAGTGCTACTTAATATATACAACACACATCCAAAATATATCAGTGAATTTTCGGCTAAAATACATGCGGAAGATGCGCCCATTGTATTTCGCATCAATATTGATCATTGTATCGGAAAACTTAGGGAAAACAAGTAAGCATTTTAAACTTGACTTTTTTCATAGTTCTGCAGGCCATTAATTACTCTCTATTAAGAACCGCTTTTCAAAACTTTCTTTTAAAAACCTACGTGCGTCCATCAAAATACGTTCTACTTCGGCAAAATTGGTGCTCCTAATATGTGCTATTTCCTTTAAAGTAAAACCTTGATGTACAAAAAGCTCAAAAACAGTTCTCATTGCAGCATTCATTTTACCCAGTACCAAACGCATATGGCGCTCTATACGTTCTTTATTTAAGGTTTCATCCAATTTTGCCGCAAGTTCCTTTTCATCATCGGTTACAAAAACATGATCTAGGCTATAATCTCCTTTGTCATAGGAAGAATCATCCAGCTCTTCTAACATAACCAGGTCCCCATCACCATCCGTACTATAATTTTCTTCCATGGCATCCCACTCCGGTTTGGAGTATGAATCTATGTTATCAAAAAAAAGTTGGTCAAATTCCTCCTCTACCAAACTATCTTCCAGTAAACGATCTACCGTTTTAAAAAGAAATGTATGAAGTTCATCTGCATTACCAATCTCATACATATGATCATAGACCTCTATAAAAAGCTGATCGGCAAAATCACTGGGGTCAAACATATCTTTGTTCAACTTACCATTGGCCACCGCACTATTTAATCTTTTAGCAACGTACCTATAGATTTTAGGGAGTATTTTCATTAACTCATTGTTAAACGTTTCTTGATCATCCTTTTTTTTTAAGGATATTAAATTGGAATATGTCTCTTTTAAGAGAATACGAACATCGTTATTTACAGTTTCCATATGCTAGGATTAAAGGTTTAATAATACATTAAAGTTGCATCCGAATGCAGATAAATACAATGACAATTATCAGTACTTACAAATTCATTTTCATATAACTTGATGATTTTCAACCGATAAAGAACTACCTTGAAATCGTCAATCAAAAAACACCCATGAACACACCTAAGGATTTTGGAATTTCCGGACTTACGGATACGGAGGTATTGGCATCAAGAGCTAAACATGGTAGCAATAGACTTGACCACCAAAAGGTAAATAGCTTTGTGAACGCCCTTAAAAGTTTGGCCCAAGAACCTATGGTAATTCTTTTATTGGTTGCTTCTATTATCTATTTTATTACTGGCAATTGGGGTGACGGGTTATTTTTGTTTGCCGCCATACTACTGGTAGGTTCTATTTCGCTTTATCAAGATTCAAGAAGTAGAAAGGCTCTTAACAATCTTAAAAATCTTACGCAACCTAAAAGTAAGGTTATACGAAATGGTGAGATTATAGCTATAGCTAGTGAGGCACTGGTCATAGGCGATTATTTTATAGTAGAAGAAGGAAGCACCATACCTGCCGATGGAATTATACAGCACTCCAACGACTTTTCAGTGAACGAATCTATTTTGACAGGCGAATCATTGCCTGTATATAAAGACACTCATGCCACCATACCCAAAATTTTTACCGGTACCACCGTTGCAAGTGGACTTGCCATTGCGAAAATTACCGCTATTGGAGCTACTACCGCTTTGGGTAAAATAGGAAAAAGTCTAGAACAAATTGCCGTAGAAAAAACTCCGTTAGAATTAAAAATCTCAAATTTTGTGAAACTAATGTCCATTTGGGGAGGAGCGGTGTTTATCCTTGTTTGGATCATTAACTATCTGCGTTCCGGTGCCTTTCTTGATAGTTTATTAAAAGCACTCACTTTGGCCATGAGTATTCTACCTGAAGAAATTCCTGTGGCCTTTACCACTTTTATGGCCTTAGGCGCTTGGCGTCTTATGAAAATGGGCATTGTGGTAAAACAGATGAAAACAGTGGAAACACTAGGTAGCGCCACGGTCATTTGTACGGATAAGACCGGGACCATAACCCAAAACAAAATGGCTTTGGCCAAATTGTTTAGCCTAAAGACAAATGCTATTGTAAGTACCGATGAAAAACTGGCACAACAAGAAAAAGAACTCATTACCATTGCCATGTGGGCCAGTGAACCTATACCGTTTGACCCTATGGAAGTGGCACTGCACAATGCCTATAGTAAAATATCGATAATTGACGAACGGCCAAATTTTAGAATGGTCCATGAATATCCTCTTGGGGGCAAACCGCCCATGATGACCCATTTATTTGAAAATAAAGAAGGGAACCTGATCGTTGCGGCCAAAGGAGCGCCAGAAGCCATAATTAAAGTCTCTAACCTTTCGTCCTTGCAAAAAGAAAGTATACAGAAAACAATTTTTAGCCTAGGAAGGAAAGGATATAGATTATTGGCTGTTGGCCAAGGAATTTTTGAAGGAAAGAACTACCCTGTGCATCAACAGGATTTTACTTTTGAATTTAAGGGTCTTGTTGCATTTTACGACCCACCAAAAGAAAATATTAAGCAAGTATTACAGGATTTTGACAAAGCAGGAATTCAAGTAAAATTGGTTACGGGAGATAATGCAAACACCGCCATGGCCATTGCAAAACAAATTGATTTTATAGGCTATGAAAAATCAATGACCGGCGATGAACTCATGCAATTGACCGATCAGGAATTAAGGAAAAAGGTCAAGTATGTAAATGTGTTTTCCAGAATGTTCCCAGATGCAAAGCTCAGGATCGTAAATGCCCTTAAGGAAAATAACCAGATTGTAGCCATGACGGGCGATGGTGTAAACGACGGGCCTGCTTTAAAGGCTTCGCATATTGGTATTGCAATGGGTAAAAAAGGTACGGAAATAGCTAAAGAAGCTGCATCCTTAATCCTGGTAAACGATGATCTTTCCAAAATGGTGGATGCCATTGCCATGGGCAGAAAAATCTACACCAATTTAAAAAAGGCCATACAGTATATCATATCCATACACATACCCATTATCCTAACCGTTTTTATTCCGTTGGCACTGCGATGGGTATATCCCAATATATTTTCACCTTCACACATTATTTTACTTGAATTGATCATGGGACCAACCTGCTCTATCATATTTGAAAATGAACCGATGGAAAAAAATCTAATGAGCAAAAAACCTCGCCCCTTCTCTACCACTTTTTTTAACTATAAAGAATTAACCACCAGTATTTTACAAGGACTGGTCATAACTCTTGGGGCGTTGCTTATTTATCAATATTCTGTAAGCAGTGGCACTAATGAAAATACGACCAGGACCATGGTTTTTATGACACTGATCATTGCCAACATTTTTTTAACCTTGGTCAACCGTTCTTTTTATTATTCCATCTTTACTACCATTAGGTACAAAAATTCCTTGGTACCATTAATTATAGGCATCACCATATTGTTAGTGGTTTTATTGCTATACCTGCCCATATTGACTGACTTTTTTGAGTTTGAGCAATTATCCTTCTTACAAATAGGAATGGTTATACTAGCCGGTTCGGCATCTGTTTTGTGGTATGAATTGGTAAAATGGGGCAAACGAATATAATCCCGTTGAACTTATAATTTTTGACCATAAGCCAGATCGCCCGCATCACCTATACCCGGTAGAATATATCCCTTGGAATTTAATTTGGAATCAATGGCGGCTATCCATAAATGGGTGTTATCCGGAAAAACTTCCTCAACCTTTTTAATTCCTTCTTGCGAACCTATTACGGAAACAATATGAATGGTTACGGGAGTTCCATGTTCTTTTAAACCTAATAATACATTTTCCAAAGTGCTTCCCGTAGCCAGCATGGGGTCTGTTAAAATCAATATTTTTCCTTCTAGGGACGGTGCTGCAAAATAGTTAACGATTACCTCAAAATTATCGGAATTGTCTTCATGTTTACGAAAAGCGGATATAAAACCATTTTCCGCAGTATCAAAATAATTCAACAATCCTTGATGCAGAGGCAGCCCAGCCCTTAAAATGGAACAAATAACCAATTGTTCCTTGCTCAAGTTCATTTGTTTTGTGCCCAAGGGTGTTTCTACACTAGTGGAAGCATAGCTTAACGATTTACTCAATTCATACGCTAAAATCTCACCAATACGTTCAATATTCCGCCTAAAACGCATGGTATCTTTCTGTATATGCACATCACGAATTTCTGATACAAACCGATTAAGAACTGAATTTTCTTTACTTAAATCATGAATGGTCATAATGACAATTTTATGGAAAGGTAGTATTTACAAATATAAAACTTGAATATATCAAAATAACGGATTGATACATTCAAGTATTGACTTTCTTTAAGACAAGAATTTCTAGGCAGTGAGCATACCACCATCTATTAAGTGTGTACACCCGGTAATGTACTTACTCTCATCAGAGGCCAAGAAAAGGGCTATTTCCCCAATTTCCTTAGAGGTAGCATATCGCCCAAAAGGTACTGTTGCAGTAAAACCATCCTTTACCGTTTTGGGACTTTCCGGAGACACATCGCTTTCTATCCTACGCATCATATCATTATCAACCGGACCGGGATGTATTGTATTTACCCGTATATTTCTAGATGCATTTTCTATGGTCGCAACTTTCATGATCCCTACAACCGCATGTTTAGAAGCCACATACGCCCCAAGGTTGGCAAACCCCTTTAACCCCGCTACAGAAGATGTAATCATAACACTACCCCCATCCTGCATTTTTGGGATTATGTGTTGACAACCCAACCAAACGCCCTTTATATTCACATTAACGACCTTATCAAAAACATCTTCCGGATAATCAGCTATAGGCCGTGCAACCCCCTCAATACCTGCATTTACAAAAAAGATATCTATTTTCCCAAATGTACGTAGTGTGTCGTTCAAAAATTTAAGGGTATCCTCCTTCTTAGACACATCTGCTAATACAAAACGGATATTTTCATGGTTCAATTCCTTATTTAAAGTGGCCAAGGCATCCTTGTCCTTATCCACTAAAACAACCTTTGCTCCATGTGCTAAGAACAATTTTGCAGTGGCTACCCCTATACCTCCACTACCACCTGTAATTATTGCTACTTTATCTTTTAACCTATCCATATCTAAGATTTAATATTATCGATTATTCACTATTGCATATTTATAATATCAATGTTTTCTAAACATTATTTCCAACCTTGATAATAAAATCAATTCCGACTTATTTTTACCGGCATAGGCATTTGCAATTGTTCTTGCCATAGCCAATACCGATTTTTTGATTTTTGGGGTAAACAATTCTAAATGTTCCTTATAAAAAATTTTGAATTCTTGAAGGCATTCCTCAGATAATTTATCATGTTCCATACACCAATCATACGTGGTCTCAATCCAAAATGCTGTATTAAAACTGTTTTCCTCGTCAAAATCATCCCTTTGTAGCCAATTATTGGTAATTAATGACCTCATTTTATTGGTTTCCTTTGTGTGTACCGTACCATCTCCAATAGCCAGGGCATAAAATAACTTTCCTAAATTTTTATATAGCTCCAGACCCAGTGTTTGAGTGTTCAACATTTTTATAAGATTATAATTAGAAGGAAGAAAAATAGACATATATTATCCCCTTTACTATGATAATTATCAGTTAAGGATTATATTTAGAAATGAACGTTTTTGAAAAGGATAGTAATATTTTCCAACTACTATCAGAAGGAATTTCCGAAGGAATCATCTTGGTAAATACCTCCCAAGAAATTGTAGCCACCAATTCCTCTGCCGAGGAAATGTTTGGTTACAAAAAAAATGAACTTATAGGTAAAGCGCTAGAGTGTATTATACCAAGGCGCTATCATCATAAACACGGAGGTCACTTTTCAAGCTTCATGAAAAAAAGCGAAAAACGGAAAATGGGCCATGGTAGGGATTTAAGCGGATTAAGGAAAAACGGTGAGGAATTTCCGGTAGAGGCCGGTCTTAACCCATTTACGCTCTACGGCCAATCCTACGTTATGGCTTTGGTCACGGATATAACCGAGCGCAAGAACTACACCTTAAACCTTGAACAGACCGTTAAGGAGCGTACCAAGCAATTAACCGATGCCCTAGAGAAGGAAAAAGAACTCAACGAACTTAAAACACGTTTTTTATCCTTAGTTTCCCATGAATTCAAAACACCCCTGAGCAGTATTTTAACCTCTGTGACCCTATTATCAAAATACAAGGAAAGTACCCAACAGGAAAAACGAGATAAACATGTAAATACTATAAAGTCCAAGGTAAGGCAATTAGACACCATACTAAACGATTTTTTATCTGTTGAACGTTTGGAACTTGGTAAAGTAAAATACACCATTGAAGCTTTTCCTTTAAGCAGGGTCATAAATGAAGTGGTCTATGATGCCAATATGCTATTAAAAACTGGACAGCAGATACGGTACCCTGACAATGTTGATGAAGTGGTTGTAACATTCGATGAAAAAACATTGGCACTTGCCCTATCCAATTTATTACAGAATGCCATAAAATATTCTCCGGAGGAAACCACTATTAAAATTATTTTTACCATTACGGATGATAACTTTATAATTCAAGTTGTGGATGAAGGTATAGGAATTCCAAAAAAACAGCAAAAACATATATTTGATCGGTATTTTAGAGCAGAAAATGCGCTTCTTAACCAAGGTACGGGCATAGGTTTAAACATATCCAAACAACATCTTGAAAACTTAGGGTCCACACTATCTTTCGAAAGCCAAGAAAACGTAGGTTCAACATTTACCATTCAAATACCCAAAACTATTAAAAGCACTACCCAATGAAAACCGTTTTACTAATAGAAGATGACAATATTTTAAGGGAAAATACCGCAGAACTTTTAGAATTATCTGGATATGAAGTTATTACGGCCCCCAATGGAAAAATTGGAATAGCAACGGCCAAGGAAAAAAAACCACATATTATTGTATGTGATATCATGATGCCAGAGGTTGATGGGTATGGAGTATTGAATGCGCTTTCTACCGATGAGACTACCCAATATATCCCATTCATTTTTTTATCAGCCATTACGGAGCACAAAGCCGTTCGCAAAGGAATGGACCTTGGTGCTGATGATTACTTAACCAAACCTTTTGAGGAAGACGAGCTTATTAGCGCCATTGAAAGTAGGTTGGCAAAATCCAAATTACTTCAGCAATTAAAAACGAATACCAAAGAGGCCGTTAATGACCCAGATGCCATTGGTAACCTCAACCAATTAAAGAATTTTTTTGATGATAACGGAGAAATTATTAAAATCAATGAAGGGGAAACCATTTATGAAGAAGGGGCGCGATCTACTTATGTATACCTTATTTTAAAAGGAGCCGTAAAGTGCCATACCATGGATGAAGATGGTAAGGAATTGATTACTACGCTATATCATGCCGATGATTTTCTTGGTTTTACATCCTTAATGGACAATAGTGCAAATCAAGAATCTGCCACTGCCCTAGAACCGGTAGAGTTAGCTGCGGTCAGTAAAGAACAGCTACACCAAATTGTTTCTGAAAACCATACCATACCCTTAGAGCTCATGACTCTTTTATCTGATAACATTTCTGATATAAAGCATCAACTACTACAAATGGCTTATAGTTCCGTACGAAAGAAAACTGCCCAAACCCTACTACAGTTTGCCGAAGTCATGAACAATGATGCCTCTAAACCCATAAGGATTTCCCGTTCTGATCTAGCAAGTGTTGCCGGTATAGCAACGGAAAGTCTCATACGTACCTTATCTAGCTTTAAAAAGGAAGGCTTAATTGAAATTGAAGGTAGGAACATCCGTATAAAAGAACTTAAAGTATTACGTTACATTACCTAAAGTCTTCTAATTAGCACCCACTATACTTGCCTTATGATAATTATCATAGGTTTTCTTTTGGACCTCAAATACTTTTATGATGTCTACAAACAGAATACTTATGAAAAATATACTCATACCCACAGATTTCTCTAGCAATGCAGATCATGCCATTTCCTATGCTTTAAACCTGTTTAAGTGTGAGCGTGTTAATTTTTATTTCATGCATGCCTACGCAGATGAAGTATATGGACCGTTTCATAAAATAGATGATACCAATTTTGAAAAAGATAAAAAGTCCATTAAAAAATTAACCGATAGCAAGCTTAAGGATTTGGTGAGTAAAATTAGGGAGCGCACGCATAATCCCAAGCATATATATGAGGCTGTATCTTCTTTTGAATCGCTCGTAGATGCAGTCAATAATTTTTGTAACCTAAAAAATATTGACCTTTTAATTATGGGGACCAAAGGCAAGACAGATGATGCAGGCATTACCTTTGGTAGCAATACCATACAAGTTTTTAAATATGTGCAATGTCCGGTTCTGGCCATTCCTGATGAAATTGAGTACGAACAGCCAAAAAATATTCTCTTCCCCACAGATTATATGGTGCCCTATAAAAGAAGAGAGCTTAAACTGTTGGATAATTTGGTCGCCCAATTCAAAGCACAGGTCCATAGCCTTTATATATCGGATTTTGAGGATTTGAGTTTAAGACAATTAGACAATAAAAGATTCTTGCAAGAATCACTCCCCCATGCTCGAATGTCATTTGTGGTTACCCCAGTAAAAAATAGGTCCAAGGCAATAATGGACTATATACAAGAACATGATATTACCTTATTGGTCATGGTAAATTCCCGTCATTCCTTTATAGAAGATATGCTATATAGGTCCACGATAGATGAGATTGGACTTAAGCCTCCTGTTCCATTTTTAGTGATGCAAAATTTACCCCGATAACCTTAATAGTACAATCATGAAAAAAATTTTAGTTACAACAGATTTTTCAGAAAATTCTTGGAATTCAATTTTTACGGCTTTAAAAATGTATGCCCAAACGCGGTGTCATTTTTATCTTCTGCATGCCTATGAACCTTCTGCCCTAAATGTTATGGGTAGTAAGACCCAACAGCGTTTGGGGGTAATCTATGATTCTCTAAAAAAATATTCTGAACAGGAACTGGAAGAAATGTTCTCTTATTTTCAAATTAATCACAAAAATACCAATCACGAAATTACTACCATTTCAAAAGCGGGTTCATTGACAGATGCGGTAACCTCAATAATTACACAAAAAGATATTGACATAGTAATTATGGGCACACAGGGGGCTACAGGGGCAAAGGAGGTATTCTTGGGCAGTAATACGGTAAAAGTGCTTAAAACCGTTACCCATATCCCCATTATTGCCATACCTGCGGGTTATAATTTTCAGCGATTAAAAACGGTTATGTTCGCTACGGATTTTACAGTTCCGTTTAAGAAGAATGAGCTGGAACCCCTGGTAGAACTAACCAAAATATGGCAAGCAGGAATAGAGGTTGTACATGTGGCCGTGGAATTTGTTCTTAGCGATGAGCAGCAAATGAACAAGAAAAAACTTATTGAACATCTGCATGACTTTGACCTTAGATTTAAAAACATTCCTTTTGAGGTTAATGTTTCTACCAGTCTTAACAAATATATTGCCTATGATACTAGCAGTATTTTAGGAATTATTAGGCATCAACATACATTCTGGGAAAAGGTAATAGGAGAAGCGGTAGTTAACAAACTGGCATTTCATGCCAATGTACCGGTATTGTTCCTGCCCCAATAACATTTTAATCTTGACAGAATTTCAATAATATAAACAATGAAAAATATTTTAATCCCAACAGATTTTTCAGAAAATGCGTGGAATGCACTGCTATATGCCATTTCTTTTTTTAAAAAAACCCACTGTACGTTTCACATACTTAATGTAAATGCCATCAACACCAACGTTAGTGGAGAAACGGCTATGTATCTTGCCCCAGAATTATTAGAAGAAACGTTACTGGAGGAAAGTAATGAGAAATTAAAAATCTTGATCAAAAGAATTGAGCAACTACCGCTTAATGTAAAACATGAATTCAGTACACTGGCATGCTATGGTTTTCTAACCGATCATATAAAAAGGCAAGTGACGGAAAAAAATATTGATCTCATTGTAATGGGAACAAAAGGTGCCAGCGGATTAAAATCAGTTTCAATAGGTAGTAATACGGGAGATGTTATTACAAAAGTTCCATGTACGGTCATGGCCGTACCAGAACAAACAACATACCACAGTGTAAAGGAAATTGGTTTACCTTCAGATTTTCAATTAAAATACCATTATAAAATCTTACAAACCTTAAAAGATATTGTTTCTTTAAAAAATGCGTCTTTACGCCTTTTATTTGTTTCCTTGAGAAACGAACAACTAAGTCCTATACAAGAATGTAACAAGACATTTTTACTTGATCATTTTAAGGATATAGAATGTTCTTTTCATGTGGTCACGGGAAAGAAGATAGATGAATCTATTCAATGTTTTACGGAGAGTAGAAATCTGGACTTACTGGTCATGGTTGCCAAAAACCTAAATTTTTTAGAGCGTATTCTCTTTAGGCCTAACGTAGAGAAAATTAGTTATCACACCAAAGTGCCATTTCTTGTCATTCATGAAACGTAATCCCCATTATTGCTGGTCTATGCAGATTTCAAGCAAGTTCTGACAGTATTTTTTTAATTTCTACTTTATCCAACATACCTAAATGTCTCCATAGGGGTTCTCCATTTTTAAACAATAGTAATGTTGGAACACTTTTTATTTTATACCTACGCGCAAGTTTTTTCTTGATGTCCACATCTATTTCCAATAAATTAAATAGCCCATTTGTTTCGCTACGGATACTATGCAGAATAGTAGTCATTGTTTTACAGGGTAAACACCATGGTGCAAAAAAATGTACCAACGTAGGTATTTCTGAACTTATTTCTTTCCTAAACCCCATAATTAAAGCTTTTAAGTGTTTCAATATTAATAATATACAAAAAGCTAACAACTGACGAATATCATAACACAACTAATGGATACTACGTAATTTCATGTCATAAAATAAACATTATGACACGTATTTTGTTACCTACGGATTTTTCTACCAACGCCTTGAATGCAATAAGGTATGCACTTACATTATACAAGGATACCAAATGCACATTTTATTTATTAAATAGTTATATGCCCCCTGTATACCATACGGAATATCTGATGGGCAGCCCAGCTCAAATTGGGTTGGGCGATATTGTTCAGCAAAATTCAATGTCTGCCCTGGAAGAGCTAAAAAATCAACTTGTTAGTGATTTCAACAACCCCTTACATACCTTCATAACGCACACCGCCTTAAATGTACTTTCTAGTGAAGTAACCCGTACAGTTCAAGCAGAAGGAATAGATATGGTTATAATGGGGACACAAGGCGCTACCGGTGCAAAGGAAATACTGTTGGGTACCAATACGGTACATGTCATTAAAAATGCACAATGCCCGGTTATGGCCATACCTTCTGGTTTTGAATATGAAATACCGGAGCAAGTCCTATTTCCAACAGACTATGAAGTATCACTCAATGAGCAAGACCTATCACAACTAATTCATATTGTAAGGATACACGGCTCACTTATCAATGTTATGCATGTTCATACAGGCTACGACCTTAATCCCATGCAAAAGAAACACCAAAAACAATTGGAACTAGTATTACACAGAAAGGCATTGTTTCATGATGTACCCAGTAATGAAATCATAACCGCCATAAACGATTTTCAGTTAAAACAAAAAATTAATCTATTGGTCATGGTTAAAAACAAGCATACATTTTTTGAGCGCCTTTTCATTGAACCGGTAATAAAAAAGATAGGGTTTCATGTAAACATACCCTTTATGGTAATTCCTCAATTTTAAAACATGCAATCAAAAAATATCATAGTTGCTACAGACTTTTCCCATGAGGCCTATAATGCTCTCTTTTATGTTACGCAACTTTTCGCCACTGTGCAATGTACCTTTCATATCATTAATTGCTATAATGACCACAGTTCATCCTTAGGTTCTAGCAAAGGACTTTTTGTAACTAAAAAAGAACTCGCTGACCTACACCAAGTATCTCAGGAAAAACTTACCGAGACCGTTCATAAAATAACATTGGATACTGGTATTAAACATCATGATTTCCAAATGATTGCCAGTAAGAACACCCTTTTAAATACAATTTCAAAAACCTTGAAAAATCTTTCAGTGGACCTCATTGTGATGGGAAATAAGGGACAGACCGGTGCCAAGGAACTATTTATGGGAAGCAATACCATACAAATTGCAAAAACCATAACCCAGTGCCCTATTTTAGCTGTACCCAAAGAAGTTGACTATACACCATTTGAAAACATTGCATTTGTCACCGACTTAAAAAAAGGGTGTACGCGCAGCACCTTGGCCATGTTATTGACCATTTCTAAAATTACCAAAGCAGCTATCAATGTACTTCATATTAAAGAGTCTGAAATCATGACCCATAAGCAGGTTTCTAACAAAAAGCTCCTGCGGCTTTCATTTGCACAAACTCCTCATAATTTTGAAGAAGTCTTAAATTACGCGAACAAAGCTTCTATTATTCAAGACTTTTTATCTTCTAGAGACTTTAAATTCTTAGCCATGGCCTATCATAGAAAGAATTTTTTTGAACGTATTGTAACAGAACCCGTAATCATGGACTTAAGTATTTATGCCGCAGTACCTTTTCTAATTCTGCCGCTGAACGACTGATATATATCATAGTATACAATAGAAATGAACTATACATTTAAAAAACAATCTAACAGGTTTTACTATGGACAAGCGTATACTTATACCCACTGATTTTTCTAAAAATGCCTTAAACGCTATACGGTATGCAATAGACCTATATGCAAAATTGCATTGCGATTTTTATTTTCTAAATGTCTTTAGTGTTGAAACCTATACGAACACCAATTTAATAATGCCAGATGAAGACAGTGAAGTCTTTATCAGGGCAAAGGAGAAATCAGAAAAAAACTTCCTAAAACTCTTGGAATCCCTTGCTGCGCATGGCGATAATTTTAAACATAATTTCTTTACCATTTCTACCTATAACTTTTTATCCGAGGCTATTAAAAAAATCATAGCAGATAAAGATATAGAACTTGTTGTTATGGGAACACATGGCGCCAGTGGCTCTAAAGGCACCTTAATGGGTAGTAATACGGTGATGGCCATGGAAAAAATAAGGGAATGCCCGGTAATGGCCATACCAAGTGAATATTCCTTTTCCCCGCCTAGAGAAATTGTATTTCCTACAGATTACAAAGACTCTTTTAAAAGGTCGGAGCTCAGATATTTAATGGAAATAGCAAAAATGCACCAGGCCAATATTGCTATTCTTCACCTTAACAAGTCTATGGAACTTTCCCAGCTGCAACAGGATAATAAAAAATTATTACATGCTATTTTAAGTGAAGCCGAGCATGATTTCCATATACTACCTGAACGTAATTTAGCAAAGGGTATTCAATCTTTTGTTACGGAGAGAAACAGTGATATCATAGCATTCATCAATCACAAACACATCTTTTTCAGCAGTGTTTTCTCCAAACCTTTGGTGAAGGCTATAGGCTATGATTCCACCATACCAATTCTAGCTTTACATTGATGACATTATCATTCCTTAAGTCTATATACGTGTATACCTCATCCGTATTAAATACATACAGGGCTTTTGAACACTAATGATCAATATTCTACTATATATTAATAATGCCGTTACCCCTTTTGGATATTCATTTAAAAAATTGATATGAATACGCACCACACTATTGAAATCATAAAATCATCTGGACAAAGGGTTAAGTTTTCGTTAGATAAGCTAAGAACATCCTTAAAGCATAGTGGGGCGGATCATGAATTGGTAGAGGAAATCCTAAGCAAAGTTACCGAAGAACTTTATGAAGGTATTACCACCAATGAAATATATAACCGGGCATATGCATTGCTTAAACAGCACAAATCCGTATACGCTTCTAAATACAAACTTAAAAAGGCCATTTATGAACTAGGGCCAACCGGCTTTCCTTTTGAGCGTTTTGTTGGTGCCATCTTACAATATTCTGGCTATACCGTTAATATAGATGTTGTTCTAAACGGTGCATGTGTAACCCATGAAATTGATGTCGTTGCAGAAAAAAATGAAATGGCTACCGTGATCGAATGTAAATTCCATAATGAGGAAGGTCGTAACTGTAATGTAAAAGTTCCGCTATATATACATTCAAGATATAACGATGTTAAGGCCCATTGGGTAACCAATAGCAATAATAAGCCGTTGGACAAGGGCTGGGTGGTCACCAACACTAGATTTACGGAAGATGCGTTGGCCTATGGTAAATGTGCAAACCTTTATCTCTTAAGCTGGGACCACCCCACCAATGACGGACTTAAGGACAGGATCGATAGATTGAGCCTCTACCCCATTACCGTGAGTACTCTGCTCACGGACCGGGAAAAACAATTTTTATTAGGCCGCAATGTTGTTCTTTGTAGACAATTGGTACGTGATAAATTCTTTCTAGATCATTTGGGTGTTTCTATGGAGAGAAAGACCAAAATATTGAATGAAATAGATCAACTCTGTAACCCATAACACCATGAATAAAATTAAAATATCCTTCCTAGGGGCATCGGGTACCGTAACGGGTTCTAAATTTTATCTGGAAACGCCAGAAAAAAATATAATGATAGATTGTGGTATGTTTCAAGGCCTTAAGGAACTGCGCGTAAAAAATTGGGAACCTTTGCCTATTGATGTTTCCAATATTGACTATGTTCTACTTACACATGGTCATTTGGACCATACAGGATATTTGCCAAGGTTGGTTAAAGAAGGGTTCAACGGCCATATACTGGGTACGGAACCAACACTTTCCATTGCCCGGACCATTTTATTGGATAGTGCAAAAATACAAGAAGAGCAAGCAAAAAAAGCCAATGAAGAAGGATTTTCAAAGCATGCTCCAGCACTACCCTTTTATACCATAAAAGAGGCAGAAGCCACTATTTCTTTATTTTCAAGTTGCGAAAAAGATGAGTGGATCACACTTTCTGATCAGTGTAGGTTCAAATTTAAATACAACGGACATATTATTGGCGCCACTTTTATTGAGCTTGAAATTTATAAAAAAACATTTGTGTTCTCCGGTGATATTGGAAGATTGGATGATGAATTATTAAATCCTCCAGAACGTCCCCAATGGGCAGACTTTCTTTTCTTGGAAAGCACCTATGGTAATAAACTACACCCCAAGGAAGATATCACGGAAATATTAAGTCAACTCATTGTTAAAACCATACATGATCAGGGTACATTGATCATACCTTCCTTTGCCGTAGAAAGATTACAGCTGCTCATGTATATTTTATGGCAACTGTACAAAAAGAACGTTATTCCCAATATCCCTATATTCATTGACAGCCCAATGGGCAACAATGTGTTGGATGTATTTGAACAATTTCCAAATTGGCATAAACTTAGCCCCAAGGAATACCAGGCCATGTGCAATCACTTTACCATTATTACATCCTATGCGGATACATGGTCAACAATTGACGATAAAAGACCAAAAGTTGTTATAGCAGGTAGCGGTATGGTTACCGGCGGTAGGGTCCTTACTTATTTAAAACAGCTTATTGATGAACCAAGTACCAAAGTATTACTAGTAGGATTTCAAGCTGAGGGCACCAGGGGAAGACAATTGTTAGAAGGTGCTCATGAACTTAAAATTCATGGAAAGTATTACCCTGTAAAAGCAAGTATTCATCTTATAGAAAGTCTTTCTGCACACGCCGATCAGCACGGCCTACTACATTGGATAAATGCCATTAAAAATATTCCCGAAAAAGTGTTCCTTATACATGGTGAACCTACTGCATTAGACGCATTTAGGGTGAAAATTAAAGATATTAAAGGATGGGACTGCCATATTCCTAAACTGAACGAGGTTTTTGAGTTGTGGATATAGCTTTATATAAGGAACGAACAAGCTGACCAATATCATAGATGTCATTAGTTTTTTGCGCTACATTGTCGCCTTAAAGACCAATACATCATACCCATGAAAAAAGTTTTGACCCTCCTTGCCTTAGTATTTATGAGCTGCTCATCCATCAGTTTGGTGGAAAATTGGAAAAACCCAGATATTGTCCTGTTTCATGCCAATAAAGTACTATTGGTAGGTATGGCCAAAAACAATGATACCCGTACTCATTTTGAAACCGAGTTGTTAGAAGAATTTAAAAAGAGAGATGTTGAAGCTATGCGTAGTATAGATGTTTTTGACCTATCCTTAACAGATTCCAGAAAAACAGAAAAAGAACTTGACAATGTAGAACAAAGCCTTTTGGATAAGGATTTCGATGCCATTTTACTTACTAAGATCACTGGGTCAGAAGATCGTGAGAAGTTTTTAAAATCTATTAAACGATGGGATGATCACCAAGCTCGTTTTAATGATGATTACTTGGAACACCAAGGCATTTATTGGGATGATAATTATTACGAAAAATTCACCGTATACCACGCAGAAACTACATTATACTGTATTTGTGAAGGAAAGGAACGCGCTATGATATGGAGAGGTATCATAGATATTACAGACCCAAACGATATTGATAAGGCTATTGAGGATTATATTAAGTTGGTAATTACCGCAATGGAAAATCAAGATTTAATATTTATATCACAAGAAGATTGATTAAAACAACGGGCTTAAGATTCTACCTATACCTTCCTTGAGTTTTTTAACCCATGGCCTTTTTTTGTAATCTTCGTGATTCAATTCCTTACTTAGGGCACAGTCCTGAAGAAAATCTTTCTTTAGTTGTTTTGCAAAACCCATATTATACACCAGTGCATTTACTTCATAGTTCTGCTCAAAACTACGATCATCCAAATTAGCGGTTCCAATAGAAGAAACGGCATCATCACTGACCATAATCTTACTATGTAAAAATCCATCAGGAAAAAGATAAATTCGTATTCCGGCCTTTAAGAATAATTCAAAATATGATTGTACCGACCAGCTCACAATTTTGTTATCTATATTTTCCGAAACCAATAACCGCACATCCACCCCACTAATAGCTGCAGTAAGCAATGCACGTATTAATGCTTGCCCCGGTATAATGTAAGGGTTGGTAATGTACACATAGTTATTGGCCATGTTAATGATTGAAAAATAGGTTTGCTCCATTACAGGAAAATCATCGTCTGGCCCACCGGCAACAATCTGAACCAATTTTTTGGATGGTTCAAACTTAACTGGGTTTTTATCTAGAATTGTCTTTATGAGCTTAGAACTCACCAAATACCAGTCTGTCATAAACACTTGGTTCAAATGTTCTACGGATGGTCCTTCCAATTTTAAATGCATATCATGCCATTTTCCTAAACCAACTTGCCCTTTAAGATATTTATCGGAAATATTTATGCCTCCGGTAAAGGCCACTTTACTATCTACTACAATAATTTTTCTGTGGTTTCTATAGTTTAAAGAGGAAAAATAACGACCAAACTTAAATGGTAGAAAAGGATACACCTCTACTCCTATCCGCGTAAGTTCTTTTATATATTTTTTACTTAAGGAAAAACTTCCAATACCATCATATATCATTCTAACAATTACTCCATTGGTAACCTTTCTTGTAAACAATTCCAGTAGCCTTTCGGCAAGTTCGCCTTCTTCAAAAATATAATACTGTATATGAATGTACTGTTGTGCATTCTCTAACGCATTAAAAATGGTATTGAACGTAGTTTTACCGTTCTTTAATAATTGTAATGAATTATGGGGTGTTGGAGGAAAATGGGAAGCAACATAGCAATGGGTCATTAATTTGACATATTTACCTTCAAACAAATCTGTGTGGGTGGTATGTGGCTTTGGCAATGTATTGAACAAATTTTTTTTTAATCTGATCAACTTGTTCTTTCTTCTATTTCTTCCCATTAAAAGATACAAAAAGATACCTCCTACAGGAATGGCAAAAATAGCTAGAAGCCATGCTAGACTTTTAGTGGGCCTGGCCCCATGTATAAGTATGGAAATAACGATGACTAAGGTCAGAACACTATAAACTCCAATAAAGATAACAGTCCACATCCTCTTACAATTTACGCCCTAATTTTATAATGACTAACACATTACCGTATTAACGGATAGCACATACAAGATATGTCCGTATCTGCAATAGCTCAATGATAATTATCATGGACGGTACCTATAAGCCTATTATTAAAGCTGTTTCTTACCGATGCATCTTATCCAGAATCTCAATAATCTCGGTTTTCTTGCGGACAGATACCGGAACATTCTCTCCATTCTTGAGCATTAAATAGCCGCCATCTGTTTTTATGTAGGCGCTAATACATTGCAGGTTCACCAAGTGACTTTGATGCACACGAACAAAATCATGACTGCTCAATAAGTCGGCAAAGTATTTTAATGTCTTTGTTACGAATATCTTGCGTTTATCTTGAAGGTGAAAAATGGTATTATTACTATCAGATTCACATCTGATAATATCATCTAAACTGACAATGATAATTTGATCTAGCGTATGTAATGAAATCTTGTTCGGCTTTTTCTCCGGCGCTGCTATAGTTTCCTTCAAAATCTGCAAACGCTCTTTGTTGGGTTGCAACTGCTCTTTAGCTCTAGAAATGGCTAAGCTTAAATCGGCATTTGAATAGGGTTTTAATACATAGTCGATTGCTGCAAACTTAAAAGCACGTATCGCAAATTCATCACTTGCGGTTACAAATATGATTTTGGATTTTAAATCGGGAAAAATCTCTAAAATATCAAAGCCCGTACCATCACCCAACATAATATCCAAGAACAAAATATCGGGCTGATTTTTACGTAGCACCTTGGCGGCTTCCACTACACTCTGTGCCGTTGCGATAATTTCAATTTCTGGGTGTTGCGTCTCAATATCCTTTTTTAAAAGGGTCATGGCGTCAATCATATCTTCTACTATTATCGCTGTATGCATAGGTTTTTAATAATCTGTTAGTAAAGGTATTTTAAAGGTAATCTTGGTACCGCCAATGCTACCATCTTCATTTTTGATTTCACTGATCTGCAAGCTGTTTTTACCTGCAATGGATTCCAATCGTTCTTTGGTTACCGTTAATGCCATTGATTGATGGTCTGTCTTCTGTTTTTCGCTCTGCGATCTAAAAATACCTAATCCGTTATCAACAATACTACATTGCAAATGAGTTTTTGTAGTTGAAAAGGTAATCTCCAATTTACCCGGTCTATCGCCTTTTAAAATACCATGTCTAATGGCATTTTCCACAAAGGGCTGAATTAACATAGGTGGAATCAAAATCTCTTCTGCATTGGGAGTGGTTGCTACATTAACGGTATATTCAAAAGGCTTTTGCGCCATCAACTTTTCCACTTCTATGTAATGCCGTATCGCCTTTATTTCTTGGTCTAGACTTATGTGCTCTTTTCTTGAATTCTGAAGTGTTTCCCTCAACAAAATGGCAAAGCTGTTGATCGTAGCATCCATTTTCTCCGGTTTAGTACCCGCCATTGCTTTTACCCCGTTCAACACATTAAAAATAAAATGGGGATTCATTTGTAATTGCAGAGCTTTCTGCTCTAATGTCAGCAGGTAATTCTGTGTTTTTAACCGTTCTTGTTCCGCTCTATTCTTTGCCTTGATTTTACGGATATAAAAAAGCCCTATTCCCAATAACACCAATACAGCCAATGCTAAAACCGACCATTGAAACCAGTCTTTTTGGTATAGCGGACTATCAATAAAAAAACTAAATGTTATGGGTTTGCTTTCTTGCCATCTGTAATTTCTAGATTGCACTTGAAAAGTATGAGGTCCATAAGCCAGACCAGCGAAATTCTGCTTGTTCTCCTTTACCCACGGACTCCACTCCGTTTCGTCTAATTTTGTTCTGTATTCCACCTCATTTGGGTGGTCTACATCTACCGTTCTAAAGGAAAAACCTAATTGTGTCTGCTCGGGAGATAACTGTAAAACTTTGTTGCTGTTTGTCCAATCTTTTAAAACTAAAGAATCTATATTTTTATACCGCTCCTCTACTCCCGTAAAATATACTGTTGGTGGCGCCGCTGTTTTCTTGCTTTCACTGGGAATATGTTTTGTTAACCCATAAATTGCCCCAAACCACAAATTACCGTCTTCATCTTTATCTACGGCATTTAAACACGTTTCTATGCCTAAAAATCCGTCATTTCTTCCAAAATGATAAACATCTACAATTTCATTATCGGTGTTCAATTCTATTTTATCCACTCCCCTTTCAGAACCTGCCCACAGAAAGCCTTGATCATCAAATATGAGCTGATAAATGTTATTAGACGATACGTTTTTAGCTCCTTTCAATTGTTGAAAATTTACAGGATTTGTACTGTTCGCATACCAAATTCCTTTTCCTGATGTACCTAGAAAAACGTAATCTTCATGAAATAATATGCTATTAATTGCGGTTTGTTGCTCCAAACCTGTGGTAATACTTGTTACTTTATTATTTTCAATAGTACCTAAATGTCCGTTTTGTGTAGCGTACCATAATTTACCCTGTACGTCTTTTTTGAAATCTTTGATGAGCATATCCGTAATGCCATCACGGGTGGTAAATTTCTTTTTGATGACGAGACTATCCTTATCAGAATAGTAGTTGAATTTCACTATCCCTTCTGCATAGGTTGCCGCCCATACGTAATCATCTGCTGCAATAACGGTTCGTACCCAATCGGATGGAAAACCTTTACTTTCATCAATAATATGATTGGTGGTCTTTTTAACCGCAACTGTATCTATCTGTATTAAATAGGTCTCGCTTGATGAGAATACCAGACTATCTACCATTTTAGTCTCCCTAAACAACACCCCACGATTATCTGATCCTGCCCAAATATTGCCTTTTGAATCGCTGGTAATGGTTTTGATTTTAACATCAAAAAATGAACCTTCGTTAGGTATGACATGGATTCCAGCGGAATCAATTTTTGCCAAACCAGCTTCCGATGTTGAAAACCATAATCCGTCCGCAGCATTATGTACGGCATATATTCGATTTCCCCTTAAACCCGTTCGCTGATTGTAATGCTTGAAATTATTCTGAAAGTATTTATAGAAACCGCCACCAGATGTCGCAATCCAAATATTGCCATTATTGTCATTGATGACTTTTCTAATATGCGGAGTAGCCAAACCGTTAGCGGTATTCAACCTTTTTATCTCTGAAAATTTATTGGTTTCAACAATGGTAACTCCCTCATTGTCAGTGGTTATCCATAACTCATCTTCATTCTGAATTGACATGGAATTTATGCGTGATGGTTCTGGCATTAGAAACTTATCATCATTATTATTTTGATTGATGATAAATACACCATCATCAAAAGTTGCCGCAATTATCTTGTTGTTATGCGAAATGACGGACTTAAAGTTATTGACCTCAACTTTCTTTACTTTGGTGGCAGCATCGTTTAGTTCATTTAGTTTCCATAACGCCTTATTGGTCGCTAGCCAATAATAATTTCCATCAAAAAATATTGAATTGATTTCACTTTTATCTATCTCTGGATGGATGGATATTTTATTGAGTTTTTTGCGCTTAGTATAGGTATACACTCCTCTTTTGGTGCCAATATACAGCACTTGCTTCCCGGGATATATTTGAAGTATTTGGGGAGTATCAAAATTGACGAATTGATTCTTGACTTTAATGGAAAGTCCCTTCTTAGTACCCACAAAAACCGAATCATTGGAGGTGTACAAGGCGTCTATATAGTTGGAGAGTAATCCATCACTTTCATTCCATATCTCAAAGGAATTTCCATCAAAATTTGCCAATCCACCACCTTGTGTACCCAACCACAAGTAACCCATATGATTTTGTACCATATCATATACCTGAGACTGTGGCAAACCATCTGCAATGGTATATGCGCGTAGCTGACTGTTTTGCGCGAACAACTGTATTGTTCCGAAGAAACAAAAAACAGTCAACACATATTTTACAGATAACTTCAAATAATGATTTTCTTTTAAGTATTAGATTAACGCCTTTATCACTATAATATTTGATAAAGTGAAGGGTCTTCTACCGTGGCATTTTGGTACTCGTTTACATCATTGGACTGCAAAATAGGTGCCAATACGCACAGTACGGTCGTTTTTCCTTTTATTATTAACTTATTCCCTTTCACAGTACTTCTCCAACGGAATTTCTCTATCGGAATTTGTAATTTATAAATCGTTTCAGCCATTTCAGGGGATTCCGAAATCCAATCCATAATACCTTCTTTGTCTTCTAAAGTAGGTATATCGGTAACGGAATCAAAAGTAAATTCCCATTCAACCGGAATATTGAATTTAAAACTATACGCTTTTCCAAAAGAAGACTCTTGCCTAGTCTTTAAAGCGGTAAACCAATCGATTGCTACATTGGGATATTCTTGCTCAAACTCTTTAGCAAGGTATGCCGGACCTTTAGACTCTGCCGTTGGGTAGTAACCGTAGTAGGGTTTTGCCAAATAATGTTCGGCATACTTACCGCCAAATACATTAAAATAAGGAGAAGCAATTACTTGTTCTGCCGCTAAAGCATGCTTTAATTGATTTAATAAATGTTTGTTTTCCCCTAACCCGCAGGAGTGAAAAATAACCTTGGTATCGTTCATAAACTCATCACGACTAGATGCGATGCTATTGGTAGCCATCGCATGTTGTAAACTTTTTACCGTAATACGCTCGCCTTTTACTGTAGTTTTCAAAGACATACCCAGCCAGGCATTACTATGGCTTACAATGTTAATTTCCTGAAATTTTATATGCTGCTCCCCTGCTTTGTTTACATAGGCTATAATGTCGTCAATGGAATATAAACTATCTACAATTGGTATTCCTTGCTTTTCAAAATACCGTTTTGCATTGCTATAATAAGTATTATCACCTTCATCAACACCTGCAATAAAAACGATGGATTCTACTATTCGTTCTTTTTCTAACGGGTAAGCAAGAGCCGTTTCCGACTGTGGCGAAAACGGCTTCTTACTACCAAGCATTAGTACACTAACCAATACCAAAATGAAACACTTATTCATAGCTGTTCTTTAAAAATTAGTACTCACTACTGCATCATCCTTTATTTCACGAACTTCTTCCTTTTTAATCAGTTTAGAACCGTTCCACACATAAGGTGTTGTAATGAATTCTACATTATCTTGAGCCAATGCATCATTTAAGGATTTAATATTCTTTGTAATGGTCGTCTTCAATAAAATGGTACTCTTTACCCCTTGCATATCCGACGGAAAAACAAAATGCTCTGTTTTTAAGTAATTGGTATCTGCATAGTCAATTAAATCCGCCACTTTCTTGAACCTACCATTGTTCCAAAATACGTAGCTCTTACCAATTTGATAACCAGTATCCGCATCAGCTAAATCTACCGTTATCACATCTTCAACATTGAACAACCCAAGGCTACCGTGATTTTCTATATGAACCGGAGTTGCATAAAGGCTATCAAAAACTATTTTATCCAATTGTTGTCCGTTTTTAAATGCTCGTAGTTGGTATGCTGTTTCAATAACGCCAGCTTCATTTTTGGTACTACTTTCATATCCATACACAAACTTTACTTGGTTGTCTGCAATACTCCCGAAGGATTTCTGAGCAATCATTCCGCCCCATACCCAGCCAGTTTGGTCACCCGTTGTTACACGGTACCAGTGACTTTTAATACCATCTATTTCTTTAGCGTACAAGCTTTTTTCCCACAACACCATTTTGGTTCCAATATCCAGTAGCGTTACTTTTTTACTTCGTACTGATGGTTTTTCGCGAAGAAATACTTTGTGAGCCAATAAATACTCATAGGTCAGTTCTTCTGCGGGAATCTCTTTGTCCATCACTTCAAATTCAACTTGCTCTTTTTGAGCGAAAACGTTCACCATTGCAAACAAGCAAAGGAACAAGGCACTTTTCTTTACATTTTTCATGTTTTTAAATTTTAAGGGTTATTAATAATTAATTGCTGTTATAGCGTCTTCTGTATCAAAGTCATCATCGTTCCAAGCAATGCTTCTTAGCACTTTTATGTCTTTGACCGTATATGTTTCCGTGTATTGTAATGCGGCTCTTAAAATGGTTCCTTCCTTACCCAACCGTTGATTTGGAAAAATGTAATGTATGTCCGAAATAGGATCATAGCCATACTCGTTTTTTACACTTGGTAAGGCGATAAAATCATCATTGGTCACCAAATAATAGAACTCTTCCGTGCTGGCGCAGCATGTATTATAGTCAATAGAGATTTTTACAATTTCTGTAACATCCTCGAGGCCTGGCTGCTCTAAAACCGAGATGCGTATTTCATCCAATAAACCAAAGTCCGTAATGACCAATGTGGCTAAACTGTTGATGGGGTTTTCCGCAACAATAACATCCAAAGCCCAAGTATCTTCCTCTTCTTGACCAATACTTCTTTGATGGGTAACATTGTATTTATCGGTTAATTGAAATTCTTGTGCTTTAGCAAAACCAACGCTACAAATGAAAGCTAATAGGATTAATTTTTTCATGATTTTTATTTTAGTTGTTTTGTTTCTATACCTCTAAATTACCAGAGCTATCGCTTGTTTTTGATGGTCTTCTAGTATTCGTAGCACCTCATCTAGAATTCGTTGAACAGTGCGTATGTAATCAGTTATATCTAGTTTTCACTAGGACTTTTATAATAAAAACAGACCTCGGAAAAATTATAGATTAGATAATATAGAAAGGCACGAAACAATCGCTACCAACTAGATACGGATTGCTTCGTGCCTTGAAAACCAGCCTGCCAATAGGCAGGGACGTTTTAAAAAACTGCTTACTGAAAACTGATACTGCCTACTTTATTAGTGTTAATGTCATTTCCTTTTTAACGGATTTTAAATTGATTTCTTCAAATTCTAATTGCATACTTTCATCCACAGTCCAGCTACCATTTTCTAGTTTTTCTACACGAACCACTTTTCCATCCGCATTGAATTTTATGCGCAAACTTTCATACTTTTTTAAGTACTCGGTTATTAGTTTGGTATACATCACTTTGAACTCCATCGTCAATTGTCTTTTTACATTCTTCTCTATTTCATTATCAAAATCTATGGTAAACGTGCGTTTGAATTTGCTACTCTCTTTTACCTCTGCTTCTGCTCCTACGGCTGAATTATTTACATTCTTTGGCATTGGCAAGGGCTGCTTCACGTTCTTAAACGTACCGTCTCTATTGACAATGGCTTCATCAACGGCTACAAATGAGGTGTAATTGGTAAGCAAGTTGTATTTGAGTCCTAGTGCAACCACCTCAGCTTTCACATCTTCATTAAATAACTTCTTGTAATCGTCTAACTCCGCTATTTTCTTTCTAGCCCACAAGTAGCCCAATGCCCTGTTCGTTTTGCTGACACTACCATCGGAAACATTGTAAACCTCTCTAAAACGTTTCTTACCCTGGTAACCGGTTATGATAATTTTCCCCTCTGCCTTGCCCCTATATTTTCCATGTACTACAACCGGTCTTGCCGCGAAAACATCAGGTATACTCTTTTGGGCAAGGTCGTACATATCAAAGCCTTTCGATTCAATCTTCACTCGTGTCAATAATGGAGTTGCTATATAATTTGCAAAGTCTTTAGCGACTTCTACAGCTTCTTCAGACGTTGTGGCAATGAACGATTCGCTGTTGGAAACCTTTGCCATACCTTCTATTAAATACCTGTTGACACTAGAACCAATGCCGAAGGTGAAGACACTGGCTTGGTCGAGATTGTTACCTATAAGTTCAAAGGCTTCTTTTTCAACACTAACATAACCATCGGTAATGACCACCATAGACCTTGCTACATTCATGTCTTTTCTAGGTAACTTATATGCTGTTTTTAGGGCGCTTAACAATTGTGTTCCTCCTCCACCTTGACCTTCGGACAAGAACATTATGGCGGCTTCAATATTCTGTTCGTTAATTTCTACAGGCACAGCGCTAAACATAGTAGAACTCGATGCAAATAACTGCACATTAAATGTATCGGTCATTCGCAATCCGCATAGAAGATTACGCATCAATGTTCTGGACACCTCTAATGGGTACCCGTTCATAGAGCCCGATACATCTACGATGAACAAATACTCCCGTCCCGGAATATCATCTAACACCACATTACTTTTGGGTTCCATCTGAAATGCAAAGAAATTTTCATCATCACCCTCGTACATTAAAAGTCCCGTCTGTATTTGATTTCCCCTTAAATTGTAGTTTAGAATAAAATCTCTGTTTGACGGATTTTTATTTTCTTCGGATAGTACAATCTCTGCTGTTTTCACATCAGGATATTCAACTTCTATGTGGTGTGATGCACTAGTGACATTCTGAATAATCATTCCCGCATTCAACCTCACCGAAATATCATAATTAAACGTATCTGCTATTCCTTTAGCGGTATACGGCATATTGAAACTTTCTTCGTTATCCGTATTTTCACCTGTAAATCTGGGTCCCACAACCGCTGGTGCTACAAACTGATATTCGCCATTTACAGGCACCAGAATTTCAGTATAATAGATGTCCAACGTAATTTCATCGCCGGGCATAATATTACCAACATTCATTTGAAACACATTGGGTCTGTCCTGGTCCAATTTAGCAGCACGTTTGCCTTCTTCCAATGCGGAATCATACACCTTTTGAGCCTCTTGCTTTTCAAATATTTTAGCAATAACAAGTCGCTCATCAATAATCATATGCATTTTATGAACCGCTGCTTGTGTAGAAAGCGGAAACACATATTTGGCTTCAATGGCCTCTACACCTCTATTTTGATAGACTTGTGTAACCCGCACATGGGCAATGCTACCAGCTATGTTGACTTCTGTAATTGAAGATTTTAAAGGTACATTGGCATTCTCGGTAGCGACTAGTAAATACGGACTATCGGCATCTTGAGAAAAACCTATAAAACAGGTAATGCAAAGTAAAAAGGTGTAAAGTGGTTTCATGATCGTAGTTTTAGATTATTACTATTTAAAGTCAAATCTAAAGGGGTACGAACGGTAATTTTGGGTGCTTTTAGAATTCGTTGGGTATTATCTAGAATTCGTTAAAGGATGTTATTTTGGATATAAAATTTTAGTATTTGGCGTTGTATAACACCTGGCATAATCAGGTTTAAAACGAAGGACTTTTACCATTCATGAAACGGGTTGAACATGAAATAAAAAATGCTTCAGTATTTTTGATAAGGTAACGTTGTTGCTTACAACTTAAAAATCAGTTCCATGGGCACCCACTTCTGCCCGGGTTCTGCAGAAGGTATGGCTTGTTGGTAGTTCCACATTAACTTTTCCCACTCTTGTACCTTGGGGTTTTCTGCATCATTTTTTGCTTTTATCTCGGCATTATAATCTTCATTGACCTCCATAATCATATATAGCCTGTTGGAATGCAAGTAAATTTCCATATCTACAATCCCGGCATTTTTAATGCTTTCAATGATTTCTGGCCATACCTTTTTATGATAGGCTTTATATTCCTCAATTAATTTGGAATCTTGCTTAAGATCACAAATAAAACAGTGTCTACTTGTTTTCAAGACCTCATAGTTTTAGGAGACAATTTAAACACATAATGACCATAGCCTGCGACCACCAAAAAACAAATAAGTGGTAAAATGAACGAGAAGTTGACTTCGGGTACCCCTAAAATTTCCAAATCTGTATAACCTACACCACCCATATCAAGTATTACACCTTGTAAGGTGGGCATTAACGCACCACCTACAATAGCCATAACCAAGAATGCAGCTCCAAATTTTGCATCTTCTCCCTGACCTTCAAGGGCAATACCGTAAATAGTTGGAAACATGATGGACATAAAAAAAGATACCATAACCAAAGCGAAAAGCCCCACCATACCCGGCACGAAAATAGTGACCAACGTACATAAACAAGCGCCTATGGCAAAAAGTCGCAATAATTTTCCAGAATCTATATATTTTAATAACAATGTTCCCGTTGCCCTACCTACCAAAAACAATATTAAAGCGGCAATACCAAAATTTACCGCGGTGGCATTATCCATGCCAAAAGACTCAGCGTATTGGTATAAGTAGGTCCAACACATTATCTGGGCTCCAACATAAAAAGCCTGTGCAACTACCCCACCTACAAATTTATTCGATTTAAAAAGGCGTTTTATTGATTTACCAACGGCCACTTTATTCTCCTGCTCCTTGTTTTGGGGCATCTTAAGTATGGCGATAACTACCAAAAAAATCAATACGACCAAGCCTAGCAACACATAGGGATCACGTATAACGGCCAAATCTGATGTACGCACTACCGCTTTAGCGCTATCGGATAAAGTGGTATATGCTGAGGAACCGTCTGGCAAAGTATCATCTGACCGTAAGGACGAAAGAATAAATTTTTGCGCCACCAATAGACCTAATAGGGCTCCAACAGGATTAAAGGCCTGCGCCAAATTTAGACGTTGTGTAGCGGTGTCCTCTGACCCCATGGATAATATATAAGGATTAGCCGTAGTTTCCAAGAAGGCAAGACCAAAGGTTAAAATATATAAGGCCGCCAAGAAAAAATTAAACTCTTCATAAGCCGCTGCGGGATAAAACAACATTGCGCCGGTAGCGTATAGCGCAAGCCCCAATATAATTCCCTTTTTGTATGAGAACCTGTTCACAAAAATAGCGGCCGGTAAAGCCATGGTAAAATATCCTCCGTAAAAAGCAAACTGTACCAATGAGGCCTGAAAATTATCAAGCTCCAAAACTTTTTTAAATGCCGATACCATAGGGTTGGTGATATCGTTGGCAAATCCCCATAATGCAAACAAAGAGGTAATCAATACAAAAGGAACGATAACTTTTTTTGAAACGATAGGTGTTTTTTGTCGCTGATGCATTGGCTGTTAAAATTATGATTTATCTAAATGTGTGTATCCCCCGTCCACAAAAACTAATTGTCCTGTAGTATGACTTGATCGTGAAGAAAGTAAAAATAATACCATATCGGCTATTTCCTTTTCTGTGGTCATTCTTTTTTCCAAGGGAATTTTATTGGTGATCGTTGCTAATTTTTCCTCAGGATTATTGAATGTATTGATCCACCGTTCGTATAGCGGTGTATAACATTCTGCCACTATAACCGCATTTACGCGAATGGCATAGGGCAATAATTCTACCGCCCATTCCCTGGTAAGTGCATTGCGCCCACCGTTTGCCGCTGCATAACCAGAAGTACCACCCTGCCCCATAACCGAGGTCTTTGAACCTATATTAACAATGGATCCCTTATGCTGTTTTAATTGGGGCAATACCAATTGGGCCATTTGATAGTAATGCGTTAAGTTTTTATGTATAGATTCCGTAAACTGGGCTACAGAACCATTTTCCAATCCTACCGAGTCATTTACCCCTGCATTATTTACAAGTCCGTCTATCTTCCCAAACTCATCAATTGCTTTCTCTACAGCTTGTTGGCAAGCATTACCGTCCATTAGCTCGGCATATGCCTTACCAACCCGATACCCCATGCCTTCAATTTCCGCAACGGTTGTATCTACCGTTTGCTTATTTCTCCCTATTATAACCGGAATTGCACCTTCTTCTGCCAAACCTATACTTATACCCTTACCAATACCTGCAGATCCACCGGTAACCAACACCACCTTATCCTTTAAATATAAATCCATTTTAATGTTAGAAGTTTTTAACTTGTTTTGCCTAAGGTATAAGAATTTTGCAATTTAAGAGTGTATGGAATAAAAATCGCAAGCCGTACCGCCTAAAACCATAGCTCTTTCCTTAGCACTTAACTGCTTTAAATAGTTGTCTACTAACAGTTTGACATTTTGGTAATTAGAAGCTAATAGACATACGGGCCAATCTGAGCCAAACATGATTTTGTTTGCCCCAAATACTCCAAAAACAACATCAATAAACGGAACTATATCCTTTTCTGTCCAATTTGCCCAATCTGCCTCTGTGACCATACCGGACAATTTTACACATACATTGGGGAACATACCCAATTTTTGCATTGCGTTAGACCAGTTGATTAATTCTCCTTCTTTAATTGCCGGTTTTCCAATATGGTCCAGTACAAATTTGTTGGACGGAAATTCTCGCACCAGCTCAAGGACGTGGGACAATTGATGATGGTATACTAAAATATCATACGTTAAATTAAGCTTAGCCAATTGGGCCAAGCCATTTCTGAAATTAGCATCATAGAAAAAGGCATCGCCCTCATCTTGTAATATCCATCTTACCCCTTTAAAATACTTATTTTTGGCATATTTGCTTAAACGTTCACCCACATTTTCATCGCAAAGATTTACCCAACCTACTACTCCTTTTATGCAGTCATACTGATTGGCCAGATGCAGCAAGAATTCAGTTTCCTCTTCAGTTTGTGCGGTCTGAACGGCAATACAACCGTCTACCCCATTTGCTTTTAAAATGGGTTCCAGGTCGTGTGGTAAAAAATCGGTTTGGATGACGGACATATCATCAGAAATCCATTCGTGATGTTCTGGATGGTAAATCCAAAAATGTTGATGACTGTCTACAACCATTATCCCTTATAATCTATTACCTGTTGTTTAGAGATTCCCAAGCCTTCTATGCCCAATTCCATAACATCACCATCTTTAAGATATACAGGTGGGTTAAGTCCTAAACCAACACCAAACGGTGTACCGGTGGAAATTACATCTCCAGGCAGCAGGGTCATAAACTGACTGATATAACTAACCACTTCCTGAACATTGAACACAAAATCCGATGTTGAACTGTTCTGCATCATTTTACCGTTCAGTTTCAACCATAGATTTAAATTATTAGGATTTTCTATTTCTTCCTTAGTGGCCACAAATGGGCCTAAAGGTGCAAAGGTATCGCAACTTTTACCCTTTACCCATTGTCCCTCACGCTCTAATTGGAAGGCTCTTTCACTGATATCATTATGCAACACATAACCCGCTATATGATCCATAGCATTTTCTTCAGATACATATGATGCTTTTTTACCAATAACAATGGCAAGTTCTACTTCCCAATCAGATTTTGTACTGTTCCTTGGTAATACCACGGTATCATTTGGACCAACAATAGAAGAAGTTGCCTTAAAGAACAGCACAGGTTCCTTTGGTATGGCCATACCACTTTCCGCGGCATGCTTTGCATAGTTTAACCCTACACAAACGATTTTGGAAGGTCTGCAGATCGGAGAGCCCAAACGTACGGAACTAGCTACCCTCTCACATGCATCCTTATGCTTTTCTAGCCACTTAGCAAGTCTTTCCACACCATTGTTTCCAAAAAAATCTTCGGTATAATCTTCCCCAAAAGATGAAACATCTATACGGTCACCGTTTGCTAATTGTATACCTGGTTTTTCTGAACCTACCTCTCCAAATCTTATCAATTTCATATATACTAATCTTCAAATATTATTAACTACATTAATTTGTCACCCGTTTAATTTAATAAAGCCACCGTCTATTGGGAAATCTGTTCCCGTGACAAAAGAAGCCTCATCAGAACACAAATACAAGGCTAAATTAGCAACTTCTTCGGGTAAACCCATACGACCAATGGGCTGTGTTTTAGATAATTTTTCAAACATTTCTTTTTCCTCGCCAGGATAATTATTTTTTATGAATCCGTCTACGAACGGGGTATGTACCCTAGCCGGGGAAATACAATTACAGCGGATACCATGCTGTACATAATCCTTAGCAATGGAATAGGTCATGGTAAGTACCGCTCCTTTTGACATGGAGTAGGCAAACCTGTCCGAAACCGCTACCGTAGAAGCTATCGAGGCCATATTTATGATTACCCCTCCTTTATCCTTCATAAAAGGTACCACACTATATAAGCAGTTGTACACGCCTTTTACATTAACATCGTAAATTCTGTCAAAATCGGCTTCACTGGTCTGTTCCACATTACCCACATGGGCAATTCCCGCATTATTGACCAAGATATCCAATGTATGTTCTTTGGCTATAGTTCTTACTACTTCCTGCACATTCTTTTGATCGGCCACATTACATTGATAGACGGTAGATACTCCACCATCCTTCAAAATTTCCTCTTGGGTCTGCTCGGCATTGGGCATGCTCATTTCCAAAATTATTACATGCGCCCCTTGGGCAGCCAAGGTTTTTGAAATTGCCTTTCCAATTCCACTACCGCCACCAGTTACGATTGCCGTTTTATGCTCTAAACTAAACTTCATACATTATATTTTATGCCTCGGAAACCCAATAGGTACCATTGGGAAAACAATAGGTATCTATAGAATCCGACTTCATAGTTATACTATAACCTGGTTGGTCCGGTGCCATGTAAGCTCCGTTCTTTATAATTACTGGATCAACAAAATGTTCATGTAAATGATCTACATATTCTATGACCCTATCTTGCATAGTGCCACTAAAGGCAATAAAATCTATCATTGACAAATGTTGCACATATTCGCACAATCCTACACCTCCAGCATGTGGACATACCGGTATCTCAAATTTTGCCGCCATTAATAAAATGGACAATATTTCATTGACACCACCTACCCTACAACTATCTATTTGACAAATATCCATTGCTCCGGACTGCATTAATTGCTTAAATATAACCCGATTTTGACAATGTTCACCTGTAGCCACTTTTATGGGTGCAACGGCTTTGGCAATTTTAGCGTGGCCAAGAATATCATCTGGACTAGTAGGTTCTTCTATCCAATACGGGTTGAACTTTTTTAAATGCTCCATATTATCTATGGCCTCATCTACATCCCATTTTTGATTGGCATCCATCATCAATTGTAAACCTTCACCTATTTCTTCCCTTATGATACCTGCCCTACGCATATCATCATTAAGGTCTGAACCTACTTTCATTTTCATGTGCTTAAAGCCTTGTAACTTAGCTTCTTTACATAAGTTCCGCATCTTATCGTCAGAATACCCCAACCAACCAGCAGAAGTGGTATATGCAGGGTAGCCTTCTTCCAAAAGATACGCTATACGTTCTTTTTTTGTGGACGCTTTATCGGTAAGAAGTTTTAAGGCCTCATCTGGTGTAACTACATCTGTAATGTAGGTAAAATCTATACATTTAACCAGTTCTTGAGGCGTCATCTCCGCCAGTAACCTCCATAATGGTTTTTTCTCGGATTTTGCGTACAGGTCCCATACTGCGTTCACCACAGCTGCAGTTGCCAAATGAATTACACCTTTTTCCGGACCTAACCAACGTAGTTGACTATCGCCCGTAATCATTTTATAAAAAGCACCCATATCTTGGGTAAACACTTTCAACGACTTACCTTTTACCAAATAAGATAGCGCTTCTATAGCCTTGGCACATATCTCATTACCCCTACCAATGGTAAAAGTTAAACCATGACCTTCCAAAAGGGGATCATTTGTTTTTAGGATGACGTACGCCGCAGAATAATCTGGATCTGGATTCATTGCGTCTGACCCATCAAGCGCCTTACTAGTGGGAAAGCGGATGTCTTTTATTAAAACATCCTCTATTAAAATTTCATTGTTCATTAACTATACATTAAAGTTTGAAAGTTAAATTGAATTGAAATCCACTACAAATGAATTAGCCACTAATACCTATACTTTTTTTGCATCACCTTATGCTAAGAAATTTCTATTTATACTTTGAAATAAACTCGGTTGGCGTAATGCCCTTTATAATTTTAAACTGCCTATTAAAATTGGAAATATTGTTAAACCCAGATAAAAATGCAATACCCGTAATACTCTCCTCATCATTCAACATTAACTTACAGGCATAACCAATACGCATTTCGTTCAAATATTTGGTGAACGATTTTTGATGTACTTTTTTAAAGTATCTACTAAAGGCAGATTTGTTCATCCCTATCTTGTCAGCTACATCCCCAGCACTTATTTGAGAATTAAAGTTCTCATATATAAATTCATATATCTGATCCAATCTTTTGTTCTCCGTCCTACGAAAAGAATCTAAAAACCCAAGACTTGAAAGTAAATCATAATCCTCATGATCGGATAGCAGCGCAAGAATATCCAATAATCTTATTATTTGATCAATAGGCCTTAAGTCATTTAAAACCTTAATCTTATGGATTATTTCTTCATCAACATTATTAAATTTTATACCCAACTCTGCCCGATCCAAAAGCTGTGAAATTTTATTCATTTCAGGAACATCCAAAAAACCGTCCCCTAAAAAATCTTTCAAGAAATGCACGGAAATAGCCTCGGCCGTCAATCCACTTTCCTCTTCAAAATAGGCATCGTCATTTAACCACATATGCGGAATATTCTTCCCGATTAATACTAAATCCCCACTCGTAAATCTTTCAATATTATCCCCTATGAAACGGGTACCAGAACTTCTAATAACATGGACCAATTCTATTTCTGGATGGTAATGCCAAACCCTTAAAAAATTACTTTTAATTTCCCGGTTTATGGTCAAAGACCTATTTAACTCACTTGTTCTATTTAGCAGATGTAATTTCACGTATGCAATTGGTTTTTAAAAGTACATGAATTTACGAATTGTATAAATAGTATTAATGTTGAATTTGATTTTTAAACAAAGAATAATGATTTTCTTAATTTTTACACCATTCTCTCTCGATTATAAAAGATAATTGTTCATGATTAATTTGATTCACAAGAGTATATCACCAACTAATTTCTAGAATAAATACGGTATTTTTACTTTTATATCCAATGCGTTTAAAATGACCCGTTCCCAAACCCAAAAAACTACTTTTGCTACCGCACTCGCCATACTTTTTGCATGTGTGATCGCAATGGGCCAAGAACCCAACATTCAGGAATCTCACCCCTTTACCAATGGGTTAATTCATGAATCCAGTAAGTACTTATTGGAACATGCCCATAACCCTGTAAATTGGCAACCTTGGAGCGACACTATTATTAAAGAAGCGGAACAACTTAACAAATTGATTATTGTAAGCGTGGGTTATTCCTCTTGCCATTGGTGCCATGTTATGGCAAAGGAAACTTTTGAAGATGAAGAGGCTGCCCAGTTAATGAACACCAATTTTATAAATATAAAGGTGGACAGGGAAGAACGACCAGACATTGATCAATTGTATATGACCGCAGTGCAATTAATTAAAGGTCAAGGAGGCTGGCCCTTAAACGTAATTTTACTTCCTAATGGAAAACCTTTATACGGCGGCACTTACCATACCAAGGAACAATGGATGGGCATACTGAGGAAAATTGCCGATTTATATTCCAATACCCCAGAAAAACTATACGAATTTGGTAATAAAATTACAGATGGCATAGCATCACTAAACCTAACTGTTGCGGACAACACTACTAATTTTGCCACTAAGGACCAATTGGTTGAAAGCGTTAATGAGTGGCAAAATTCATGGGACACGATTTGGGGCGGAACAAAAGCTCCTGAAAAATTCATGCTTCCGGAAAATTTGACCTTTTTATTGGATTACGGTATTCTTTTTAAAAACGATGCTGCACTGAAACAGGTGGAAACCACTTTGGACAGATTATTATTAGGCGGAATTAATGACCATATAGAAGGTGGATTTTACCGATATAGCACGGACCCCTATTGGAAATTGCCTCATTTTGAAAAAATGCTCTATGACAACGCGCAACTTGTAAGCCTATACGCAAAGGCGTATAGCGTATTTAAAAAAGACTCCTATAAAGAAGTCGTTGTAACCACCCTTGCATTCCTAGAATCTAAAATGAAAAACTCCGCTGGAGGATTTTTTGCAACTATAGATGCCGATAGTGACGGCAAAGAAGGAGCCTATTATCTATGGAGCGAAGCAGAACTTAGCAAGGTCATTACCACAAGGTACGACCTATTTGCCAAATACTTTAATATTGATATACAGGATGAGATTGAAGGCGGCAACTATGTGTTGCATAACTCCATGAACAAGGAAGAGTTTGCAAAAACCCATCATCTTAACCTAAACGATTTTATTAAATTACGCAACCAATGGATCAGCACGCTAAAGACCCATAGAAAATTACGTATTGCACCACATATCGATAAAAAAATTATTGCTTCCTGGAACGCCTTAATGATTACCGGTTATATTGATGCATACCGTTCCCTTGGTTCAAAAAATTACTTGGAAGAAGCCCAAAAAACCATGGACTTCATTAAAACAAAAATGTATTTAAAAGGTTCACTTAGCCATTCAATGGTGAACGATCAACTGAATACAAATGGCTTTATAGAGGATTATGCATTTTTAATCAATGCGTCACTGAATTTATATTCCGTTAGCCTTGACCAAAGTGACCTTAATTTTGCCCAAGAATTGTTAGCGCACGCCAACACTTTGTTTTATGATGAAGTAAGTTCTCTATATCGCTATACTTCCCACAGTAAACATATTGCAAAAATCATTAAAACGGATGATGGGGTTATGTCTTCCCCAAATTCAGTAATGGCCCTAAATTTGTTAAGATTGGGCCATTTATTATACCGTAAAGATTATATGGAAAAGAGTGATTCAATGCTGAAAACCGTACAGCCCCAATTACTTTCCCAATTAAACAGTTATAGTGTATGGGGCTCTTTATTATTAAAAAAAACACATCCTTATTATGAAGTAGCCATTGTAGGCAACGATGCCAAAAAGCTATTGCAAGACTTAACGGCCCATTATACGCCAAATACATTAATTATAGGAACGCCCAATAAGAGTAACCTACCCTTGTTTGAAGGTAGATTTGTCAACAACGAAACTTATATATACGTCTGCCAGAACAGTACATGTAAATTACCCGTTGCTACCGTAAAAGAAGCGTTATTACAAATGGAATAACTGAAAACTCAGCCCTTAGTATTGATCTTTATAATCTGAATTTCATCATTATTATTGGCGACTATAACAAAGTTAGATTCCCTGCCCCTTAAATACCTTACTCTTTTAGCATCCTTATTGATAAACAATCCGGTTTCATTAATGGTTTTTGGTGTAAAAGCACCCTTACCATCTCCCAACATCAATAGCCCAGTACCCGCATCATTTCTTGGCGTTTCTACTTCAAAACCATAGTTGTTACCTACAATCACTGTATCTAAATTGCCATCGTTATTAAAGTCTTGCACCAACATATCTTCAATATTTGAAAACTGTGCCTGTACGGGCAATGCTTTTTGCTGAAACCTACCGTTACCTAAATTTTCAATATAGATTGATGCAAAAGTATCGGTCATATAATGCAAGGCCTCTTCTAAGTTATCCTTACCGTAAACCTCATCAATCTCTAAAGAGGCAAATAAGTCATACTTTTTAAATTCATCTTTAAGGCTTGGAATTTGTTGAGATGAGCACGAAAAACCCCTTAATGGAAAATGCTTATCATTGTTATAATATCCTAAGACAATATCACTGCTTCCATTACCGTCAAAATCGTCATAATAGACATCAAACGGGTTTTTTTTGGTCGTTTTGTATTTATTGTTCAACCCTAGGTTACCTGCAATAAAATCCATATCCCCATCATTATCAAAATCGCCCTGTTGCAGACTATTCCACCATCCTGCAGTATTCTTAAAATCACTGACCTCGGTTTTGGAAAGCTTTCCTTGGTCGTTATTCAATACTGTAATAGGCATCCACTCCCCTACCAAAAATAAATCTAGATCACCATCTGCATCATGATCAGACCAAATAGCATCGGTAACCATTCCTATATTCTTTAATTCAGGTGCCAATTCATCTGTTTTATTGATTAATTGCCCCTGCTCGTTTATATATAACAAACTTGAGCTAGGAATAGGGTATTGGTACGGTATATGCCTGCCTCCTACAAAAATGTCCATATCACCATCGTTATCATAATCCATAGCTTTTACCACAGACCCACTTATAGGTTTTCCGTTTAACAAAGCACCTTTATTAAAATTACCCTTACCATCGTTTAAGTAAAGACGATCCATATAGTGAATATCATTTTTAACATAAGCATTACCACCACTTACCACAAAGAGATCTTTATAGCCATCACCATTTACATCAACAAATACGGCGTCTACATCCTCGTAATTTTTTTCACCTTCCCATAAACGGTCGTTCACACTTGTAAAGTTCCCCTGCTCATCTTGCTGAAACAGTGCAGCCTTTTCCCCAAATGCACCTCCTACAAAAACATCATCCAATCCGTCATTATTAATATCCGCTACGGCCAATGCAGGACCAAATTCTGACATAGTGTGCGGTAATAAAACCTGGTGCGCATAATCATTAAACTTGTTCTCCTTATGTCTAAACTTCAAGGTACTTTTATCCGTATGATCGGTAAACCATTCCGGTTCTTTTTTCTCTGATTTTTTTGTAAATTTCGTTGCCGAACCGACCGCTATTGTAATCTGCTGATTTATTTCAGGATTATATACTACAGACCGTAAACCACTTGGCCAATTAACAATTAAGCTATCTATACCGGTGTGGTTTCCAAGACCAAAATGAACAACAGATTCGCTTGCAGAAAACATGCCACGTGCACTAGTGGTTTCTGCATATTGTTTTTTTTCATCACCATAAAAAATATGGACATTTGCCCCTAGAACTACTTTATTTTTTGGGTCTACCAGTTGCAATCTTATAAAATTGCCCTTTGTATTGTTCCTTAAAATATGTGCTGTTTCATTGACATTGTTCAACACCAAATCCAAATCACCATCATTGTCCAAATCTCCATAGGCGGCTCCACTAGAGAACGTTTTTTTGTCAATTCCCCAACTGTCCGAGACATCTTGAAACTGATATCCATCTTCATTTTTAAAGGATTTGTTCTGCATTTTAGTTGAAGGAAATAGTTCAACCATTTCATTATGGTCTACAACATCCCATAAAGAATTATAATTGGCATTGCCATGTTTGGCCACATATTCCTGTAATTTTTTATTGATATACTGTTTTATTTTTACATCTGCATCTGTATTTCTAATATCCCTAACAATACCGTTGGACACGAATATATCCTTGTAGCCATCGTTATTAAAATCGGCAATTAAGGGAGACCAGCTCCAATCCGTACTAGAAACACCGGACAATTGCCCAATCTCACTAAATGTACCATTACCATTATTCATTTGCAGGGCATTGTACATATATTGATGGTTCCACCCCTTATTTACAATTTTCCAAAACTGATCCGGATTCATACCGCTCATGTTAGATTTTAGCCTAAAATTATCATTGGCCGCCATATCTACCGTAAACACATCCAATAGCATATCATTATTTATATCGGCAACATCTACTCCCATGGCATAATAAGAAGTATGTTTAAATGCGGTATTGGATTCATTTTTAAATGTCTTATCGCCTTGATTGATAAAAAGCGCATCTGGAGCATCAAAATCATTGGCTACCACAATATCTGGATAACCGTCTTTGTTAAAATCTGCCACAGTAACGGCATTGGCATATGAAGGACTAAGGACATTGGCTTCCTTGGATACATTTATAAATACCCCATTCTTGTTCTCATATAATTGTGGTGCGTATTGATTATCTGTCAGTTTGCCATTATCCGACAAGACCTTATATTTAGAATATAACCCAGGATTTGGAGGTTGCCTTAACAAAAAGGCATCTAAATCACCATCTAGATCATAGTCTAAAAACGCAGCTCCGCGAGTTCTTGTAGTATCTCCCAAGCCTACTTTTTGAGCCTCTTCCACAAATGTATTGTTTCCTTTATTGATATATAATTTGTTACGTCTCCAATCTGGGCGATCATCATATAATTCTTTTGTGACATAAATATCCAAGAGTCCGTCATTATTAATATCTATCATAGATACGGATGAGGACCAACCTTCATCGACCGCCAAAATGCCGCTTTTCTTGGTAATATCCTCAAAAACAAAATCTCCCTTGTTTATGTATAACCTATCCTTTTCTTGATTGCCGCAAAAATAAATATCCAATAAACCATCATTATTTATATCCCCTATACCCACTCCTGCTCCTTGGTAAAAATTATCATAGATGAAAAAATTTGCTTCATCTGTAGGTTTTAATTTGTTATTAAAATCAACATTGGTCTGTCTAGCCGGCATGTACTGAAACAGCTTATTATGTTGGCCATTTACATATACGGACATAAAAAGCGTTAAAAGAATAATTTTCTTCATGGACTTAATTTCAATAGGGTTTTAATACAATAATAGAACAGAGGAAATTAGCAAATAATTCATTTAGAATTCTATCGTTTTTTATAAAATCCGAAAATAAAAAAAGGAGATTTTTACAAATCTCCCCTTTTCATTACACTAACTCAACACTTGTATCTGTACTAAAAACTTAGCTATTAATACAGATTTCATATTTTAAAATTATTCAGCATCCCACCAAACTCTAGTGGTCAACAAATCCGGACCTTGACTTGCAACGGCCGCATCATAATTTTCTTTATTGGTAACTGCCTCTCCGGTAAAGTAGGTCAACCTTCTAGGAATAGTACCATTGGTAACGTTTCCAGGATAGTTCACAGGAGTCAATACAGGAAACCCTGTTCTTCTCCAGTTAGCAAAGGCCTCATATTCATTCAGGAACGTTGCCGCCCAATATTGAGTATTAATTTGCTCTAAAGCATTTGCTGGATCATATGGATTATCCGCTAAATACGCAGCAATATCCGCATCGTCAATGGCAGCGTCTTCAGAATATAGTTCCAAAAACTTCATTGCAGCAGTAACCCCTGCATTATAATGGTCTTCTGCAGCGGCAGCACCACCAGCTAGACCCCATCTTACGGCAGATTCCGCTAACATAAACTCAACCTCTGCATATGTTTGGAAGAACATAGGAGCATCCAATCCTTGTAAGATATTAGAATTTACTTCAGAATAGGTAGACATATCATCTCCACCAGGTGCATCTGCAATAGTAGTACCATCATACCCGTTTGGCAATCCTTTTTGCACGGAAACATCATTGTTACCATCTGGCAATGCTACTAAAACCGGCATTCTTGGGTCTCCTTGTAAGAAATCCATAAAAGTCTTACTAATTCTAGAAGAACGGTCCGCTAAAAATACTTCGCTATTTCCGTTTTGTAATATTCCGTTACCGGTCTGGTGAATAACATAGGCAATATCTTCATTAGAAGTCATTACACCACCTTCTATAGCAGTTTGAGCCCATTGTTGAGCCAAGGCCGGATCTCTTTTTACCAAACGTAAACCTAAACGCAACATCATAGAGTTGGCCCATTTCTTCCATTTGGTCAAATCACCATTAAAAATGATATCAGAAGTACCCAAAGCACTAGTACCACCGTTTAAAGCATCCGATGC